>CAYVMN010000060.1:0-21434 GCA_964452575.1 uncultured Desulfobacteraceae bacterium
CCCCCCGGCAGAGCACGCATCGTATATCCACCTCTGCACTCGGTTCGGTGAAGGGAAAGAAGCTTGGTCTGAACCGCAGGGCCGTATCGCGGCCAAACATCTGGTGCACAAAGCCTGTCAGGGTACCCTTCAGATCACCGAAACTCACCTCCTTATCAACAAGGAGGCCCTCCACCTGGTGGAACATGGGGGTATGAGAGACATCCGAGTCCCTCCGATAGACCTTTCCCGGGGCGATGACGCTGACGGGAGGCCTTTGACTCTCCATGACCCTGACCTGTATGGGGGAGGTATGGGTCCTCAAGACCACATTTTCGGAGATATAAAAGGTATCCTGCATATCCCTTGCAGGGTGATCCCTGGGGATGTTGAGGGCCTCAAAATTATAGTAGTCCAGTTCCACGTTTGGCCCGGTCACAATCCTGAATCCCATCCTGGATAGGATCTGGCAGACATCCCTGATAGTTAGAGAGATGGGATGGAGATGTCCACGGGGCCGTTCTCGACCTGGAAGGGTTACGTCAAGGTAACTGGATCGTATGGCCTCTTCGGAGGCAAGGACCTTGCCTCTTTCTTCAAACCGCCTGGTCAGGTTGGCCTTTACACGATTGGCCAGCTTGCCCAACTCCGGTCTTTGATCGGCTGGCACCTCGCCAAGCCTTCTCATGAATGAGGTTATGAGGCCCTTCTTCCCTAGATATGAGACCCTGAACCCCTCAAGCTCTGAGGCCTTATCTACCCTCTCCAGTTCCTCAAGCGCCCTCTTTTCCAGCTCAAGGAGATCTTCTTTCATCGCCCCAATGGTTGTGTGTTGAAGCTGTTGTACCGGACCATACTCGCCAGTTGAGAGAATGCAACTGGATCTCGAACGGCCATATCGGCAAGTACCTTCCGGTCCAAGTTGATCCCTGTCTTATGGAGACCGCCTATAAGTCTGCTATATGAGAGACCATTTTCCCTGGCCGCGGCATTTATCCGCACAATCCAGATCCGGCGAAAATCCCTTTTCCTGGCCTTCCGATCGCGGTAGGCATACACCCCGGCCCTGGCCACGTAAGCGCTGGCAGTCCTGTACTGCCTGCTCATACCGCCCATGTAGCCCTCGGCCGCCTGAAGTACCTTCTTTCTCCTCCTCCTGGCTTTGGGACCTCTTTTTACCCTTGGCATATAAAAACCTCTTTGATTATATTTCAGTTTCGTAACCCCTGAACCCGGATAAACCCTCTCAGAGTGCCCTAACAGGGTGACCCGGAAACGGGATATTACCCGATCCCTCAATCCCTAAACGGCCCAATTAACCGTAAGGGAGGAGTCTCGCCACCTGCCTTAAGTTGGCGGAATCCACCAGGGCTGATTTCCTCAGATTCCTTTTCCTCTTTGCGTTCTTTTTTGTGAGAATATGATTCGCAAAGGCCTTGTTTCTGACTATCTTCCCTGAACCCGTAGTCTTAAATCGTTTTGCCGCTCCACGGTTGGTCTTTATCTTTGGCATTTATAACCCCCCTATTTAAAACAGGGACCTTGAAATCCGATCCTGGATACTCGATACTTGAAACTGGATAATCGGAACGCACAACCGCCCGCATTGTCCTTTTTCAAGTCTCAAGTTTCAAATTTCAAGTTTCAAATAATGGTTCATCTCTATTTCGGGACGATCAGCATGCTCATCCTGTTCCTGGCCTCCTGCATAGGTTCCTGCTCCACCGTCCCCATGTCCATAACCTCATTGGCGACCCTTTTGAGGAGTTCCACACCGGCATTCGAGTAAGCTACCTCCCGTCCCCTGAAAAAGATCGTCACCTTCACCCGATTCTTTTTCTCCAGGAACCTCCTCATGCTTTTGATCTTGAAACCCAAGTCGTGATCTTCGGTGTTGGGTCTGAGCTTGATCTCCTTTAGGAGTCCGCCCCTCGTCTTCTTACGGGCCTCCTGGACCTTCTTGCTTGCCTGGTACTTGAACTTACCGTAGTCCATAACCCGGCATACAGGGGGATCCGAATTGGGTGCGACCTCCACGAGATCCAGCCCCTCGTCTCTTGCCACTTCCAGGGCCTCATTCACTGGGACAATTCCAAGCTGTTTACCTTCCGCCGAAATTAGCCTGACCATCCTGGAACGGATCCGCTCGTTCACCCTGACATCATCAGACCTCTTTGCTATGGTTGTTACCTCCTTTGTCTACATTCTTCTGAAATCAGGTCAATGAACTCCTTTGGACCCATAATGGGAAGGTTTTGACCACTCCTAAGCCTTGGGGTCAACCCTTCCCTTTCGCATTCCTTGTCCCCCACAATAAGCATGTAGGGGATCTTCTGCAACTGGGCCTCCCTGACCTTGAGACTCAATTTTTCATTTCGGAAGTCGGATTTGATCCTTATTTCTGCCTCTTCAAGGGTCCTCAGCAACAACTCCCCATGCTGAATATTCCTGTCCGTTACAGTCAGGATCACGGCCTGCTCAGGGGCAAGCCACGTGGGAAACGCACCCGCATAATGTTCGATCAGTACCCCAATGAATCTCTCAATCGCACCGAGGATTACCCGATGGATCATGACAGGCCTGTGTTTTTGTCCGTCTCTGTCAATATAGACCAGATCAAATCTTTCAGGAAGTGTAAAGTCGCACTGCACCGTCGCACACTGCCATTTCCTGCCCAAGGCGTCTTTTAGCTTTACGTCAATCTTAGGTCCGTAGAAGGCCCCGTCTCCCTCATTAATATCGTATGGGAGATGGGAATACTCCATGGCCTCCATAAGGGCCTTAATGGCAAGTTCCCAATCCTCATCGGTACCTATGGACTTCTCCGGACGGGTGCTGATCTCTAGCTCATAGTCAAATTTGAAGATAGCCATTACGTCCCGGACAAAATCAAGCACACCTCTTATCTCATCGTTGAGCTGTTCCGGGGTGCAGATAATGTGGGCGTCATCCTGTGTAAACTCCCTCACCCTTAACAGGCCATGCAGGACCCCGGATCTTTCATGACGATAAACAGTACCCAATTCAAAATATCGTTTTGGCAGGTCCCTGTAGCTCCTTATCTTGGAGCCATAAACGAGCATGTGCGCCAGGCAATTCATGGGCTTAATGCCGTATGACTGCTCATCGATGGCCGTAAAGTACATGTGATCTCGATAGTTCTCGAAGTGCCCGGATTTCTTCCACAGTTCGGTCTTCAGAATACCCGGACCCTTGGTCAATTCGTATCCCCTTTTCAGGTGTTCTTTTATCTCAAATTCCTCTATAATGTGACGCAGCATTGCGCCCCTTGGATGCCAGACGATCATGCCGGCACCTATCTCATCATAGGTACTGAAAAGACCAAGCTGGGGCCCAAGCTTGGCATGGTTTCGCTTCTCGGCCTCTTCGACCTTTCTGAGATATTCTCTCAGCTCTTTCTTATTCTCAAAGGCGACACCGTATATCCGGCTGAGCATTGCCCTTTTTTCATCCCCACGCCAGTAGGCGCCCGCCACCTTGGTCAGGGCAAAGGCACGAATCATAGCAGTAGATGGGATGTGAGGGCCCCGGCAGAGATCGGTAAAGCTCCCCTGTGTATAGAGGGTGACCTTCTCGGCCCCCAGGTCGTTAATCAGCTCCACCTTATAGCCTTCACCCCTCCCATTGAAGAAATCGATGGCCTCCTGACTCGTCAACTCCCTCCGGGTAAAGGAAAGGTCCGCCGCTATTATCTCCTGCATCTTATCCTGGATACCCTGCAGGTCCTCTTCCCTAAAGGGGCGTTCATAATCAAAATCGTAATAGAAACCATCCTGGATGGCCGGACCGATGGTAACCTTAACACCAGGAAAAAGTTCCCTGACAGCCATGGCCATCACGTGAGAGGTGCTGTGTCTCAATATTTCGAGCCCCTCTTCGGAATTCAGGTAAATGGGCTCCAGGTCCTCATTGGATTCTATTTCTATAGAGAGGTCGCGTAACTCCCCATTGGCCTTTACGGCCACGACCCTATCCAGGCCCTTGACCCCCCGCCGGGCCAAGGCATCATAAGCTGAAATTGGCTCCACTTGAATCTCTTGGGCCTCCCGTAACCGCCAAAGCAAATATAACCGTTCACAGGTTCAAAGGTTCCCTCAAGAACCCTGGGTTTACTGAGTTGATTTATTCCCAACCGTGAACCTTGGAACCCGGAACCAGTGAACTCCTACAAGCAAATAAGGCATCCGAAGCAGTTTACCTACTTACTCAGATGCCTCATGTGATGTTCTATCTTAGCAGTACAATTTGGTGTAAGAAGGTTATCTCTTGGAAAATTCTAAATGAAAAATTTATCTCAGCCCCGAGGTTGCATTAAAAGCGCGCCAAATTGCAGTTCATTCCGAAAGAGATGGCCCTATTTATAAGTGCCAGAACTTTCCGCAACATTTGGGTCAACAACGAGGATAGACCAAAAAATTCCGTGTTATATAAACGATAACACCACAAAATGCAAGGGAAAAATAAAATACCTATTCTAATATCTGCTCGATTACCCTCTTCATATTCATAAAATGCGTTCCCTTCCAGTAGATCTGATCGCAAGATCTACAGTAGGTATATTCATTGGAGGAGGCCCTGACCTTAGGCGGGACCCGATCTTCCACCACCTCCTTTGAGACCTTCTCAAGGGGGGCGTTACAGCACAGGCATCTTGAAAAGGGGCTTATCTTATCCCTGATCTCCAGGGCATCCACGACCCTCTTGATCTGCTCTGCGGTCCTACCTGGACGCAGGTAGATCCCGTGGGTTACCTGAGCGAACTTAAGGAGGCTCTTGCTCTTGGTGAGTATAATCCTCTTCTCATTGCAGGATACCTCAACTATCTCCCTATGGGAGAGTGAGGGGTCGAAATATACGTCGAGCCCCAGGGCCCGCATATATTTCACCACATCCCTTATATTGGTATCCGCTATGAATCGGGTCCTTCTAAGGGGGACCTTTCTCAGGCGGGTGATCCCCTTGATATTCATCGATTCAAAGACAGGATATACGCTGACTCGATCTCCCCCTTGAAGTATATATTTGAAGTCCACAGATCTTCCATTGGCAAGGATGAGGTCGACTTCCGTGTGAGGCACGCCCATCGCCTCGATCATGTCTTTTATGGATCTCTTGCCAACGAATTCTGCCTTAAAGTCGGTCTTCTTCCTGTGTCCTGGCAAGAAATCATTCAGTTCTTCATAAAAGCGGAATGTCGCCTTTGGCATGGGTGCCTTCTCTTTGAATCAGATGAGCCCCGCCGCGGCCATGATCTCCGGGACCACATCCTCTTTGCCTATGGCCATGATGTGAACGCCGTCGCACATCCTCTCGTCCCGAATCCTCTTGATCATGCGGCCTGCGATCTCTATGCCCTTGGCCAGGGCCTTCCCCTTGCCCGCTGAGGCCATCTCGTTGATCAACTCCTGCGGCACATTGACACCGGCGACGTTCTTGTTCATGAACCGGGCCATGGGGGCCGAGGTCAGCAGGATAATGCCGGCCAGGATCTTTACCGGAAACTCTCCGGCATATTCCATAAACCGCTTGAAATTGTCCAGGTCATAAACAGCCTGGGTCTGTATGAACTCGGCACCTGCCTCTATCTTTTTCTCGAATTTGATGAGCTGCGGCTCAAGAGGATTGGCCTCCGGCGTAACGATGGCGCCGGCACAGAAAGAGACCCTCCCGTCCAGGTCATTTCCACCAAGATCCTTCCCCTTCTCCAGCCCCCTGATGGCCGCCAGCAATTGACTTGAGTCCAGGTCAAAGACCCCTTTTGCCTCCTTATGGTCACCCAGGACTATAGAATCCCCTGTCAGACAGAGCACATTCCTGATCCCCCTGCTGGCAGCCATCAGGAGATCGGCCTGGAGGGCCATGCGGTTACGATCTCTACAGGTCATCTGCAAGATGGGCTCCCCACCCATCTCTTTTACCAGGATGGCCCCTCCCAGGGAAGGGAATCGCATGACAGAACTCTGGTGATCGGTAATGTTCAGGGCATCCACCTTATCCTTCAGGAGCTCAATATGGTTTATCATCCTATCCAGGTTTGTCCCTTTTGGGGGTGCCACTTCAGAGGTAATGACAAACTTGCCTGACTCAAGGGCCTTCTTAAATGACGAAACCATCCCTAACCTCTTTTCTTCCCTGGTCTTAATGGGTAGTTTGCAAGTTCCACTTCCCCGGCCTCGGTTCTCCCTGGTGATTTCTGGGTCTCTGGAGCTTGCTCATTGAACCTAGCCTGTCCAATGCCTTCAGCCGTTTATAGATGAGCGTCCATGCGCAGTCCTTGGCCTCACCTATCTCGCACTTCCCATTATTTGTCCCCCCGCAAGGACCGTTTACAAGGCCCTTGTGGCAGGAGGTGACTGGGCAGATACCGCCGGTCTCTCCCAATATACAGGTCCCGCACTGGGTGCATATTTCATCAAACTGTCCCGGCCCGGTCTCTTTGCCTATAAACAACGTGTCAAGGGCCGGCACGACCATCTTTTCTGAATGCCTGGCAATGGTCTGAACCCCAAAGCCGCAGGTCATGATCAAGAGGGCGTCGGCCTGCCTGATCTTGCCCCTGTATTCGGCTAAGGCCTCCCTTGTCAAATTGTCGCAGGCAACGGGTAAGACCACATCCCCTGTGATCATCTTTCCCTTAGCGGACAACTTCTCCTTCATGGCCGCCACTTCAGGCAGGCCACCCGTCCGTGTCAGGGTGACGCATGTGCCGCAGCCGACGATAAAGATCCTCCCAATTCCATCAAGGAGTCGCTCCAGCTCCTCTTCGCCCTTTTGGTGTGTAATGGACCTGATCATGTCTTACTCCTGTCCTTTTCCAGATCACATCTAAGGCATCTGGTGGACTCAAGAAGGGCCTCCCCTTCAGTAAACCCTTTTTCTATCTCTCTGAAGTCCTTCACCCTCTCCTCGGGCCTCTCCAACTCCACCTGTATCCTTGGCCTTTCCTCGGTTGTTTCCTCTTCCAAGGCCAGGGGCCCATCCTCTTCCATTTCTGTCTTCTCATCAGGTATCTCAACCGGGCCTTCATCTCCTTGCAGATATTTATCGATGGCTATGGCAGCCCTCCTCCCTGAGGCAATGGCCCTTATCAAAAAGGTAGGGCCTGTGGTAAAGTCACCCCCGGCAAACACCCCTTTGATATTCGTGGAAAGGGTATTTTCATCCACAGCCAGGGTCCCCCACAAGGCCCTCTCCAGTTGGCCGTCTTCGGACAGGAATGAGGCATCAGGGGCCTGACCAATGGAAATGATCACATTGTCGGCCTCCACAACCTGGGTCGATGTCTCATCAAAGCTCGGGTTAAAACCCCCCTGTTCATCAAAGACGGAAACACAGCGAGTGAACCCAATTCCGGCCACCCTGCCGTTGCGCTTGAGTATCTGCCGGGGACCCCAGGAGTTGTTGATGGTAATACCCTCGTCCAGTGCCTCCTGGATCTCCTTTTCCCACGCGGGCATCTCTTCTCTCCCCTCCAGGCAGAATAGCTGAACGTCCTCGGCCCCCACCCTGAGGGCGGTCCTGGCAACATCTACGGCCACATTGCCCCCTCCCACCACCACAGTCCTCCCTTTGAGTCTGATATCCCCGCCCATCCTCACATCGGTCAGGAAACTTAGGCCATAGGAGAGGCCCTCAAGGCCCTCCTCTTCGCCTGGGATACCGATTCGCTTGCTGGCCTGTGCCCCTGCCGCAATAAATACCGCGCCATACCCTTCCCTCATCAGGTCGTTGATCGTGTGCCTTGCGTCTATGGGAGAATTATAGAGGACCTTCACCCCACAGCTCTCGATATAACCAATCTCCTTCTCGATCACCTCCCGCGGGAGACGGAACTGGGGTACCGTAATCCCAAGCATACCCCCGGCAACCGACTGGGCCTCAAAGACAGTCACCTCGTATCCCATCTTTGCCAGAAAATATCCACAAGTCAGACCTGCCGGACCGGCACCTACTATGGCCACCTTTTGCTCTTTGGTTACCGGAAACGGCTCTTTTTCGTGGCTTATGTTCTTATAATACCAATCAGAGGCATACCGCTTCAGGGACCTGATGGAGACTGGCTCATCCAGCTCTCCGCGGCGGCACTTGAATTCGCAGGGGTGGATACATATACGCCCACATACGGCCGGAAAAGGATTCCTCTCCCTTATGATCTCCACCGCCTTCTCATTCTTGCCCCTTGCAATGGCCGCCACATAATTGGGCACATCGATCCCTGCGGGACACGCATGTTGACAAGCGGATATGACCATGGAATCGCATGTTGCCCCGGCACAGCGGTGTTCGAGGATGTGATCCTCATATTCCTTTGAAAAGTACTTGAGGGTAGAGAGGGCCGGCTTGGCACATGTCTGGCCTAGGCCACACAGGGATGACTCTGTAATTGTCTCTCCCAACTCCTTGATGGTATTGATGTCCTTTAGCTGTCCCTCACCCCTCGTGATGCGGGTCAATATCTCAAGGAGCTGGGTTGTGCCCAGGCGGCAGGGTGCGCACTTCCCGCAGGACTCGGACTGGGTAAAACTCAGAAAAAACCGCGCAATCTCTACCATACAGTTGTTTTCATCCATCACTACCATGCCACCCGAGCCCATAATGGCGCCTATACGCTGGAGCGTGTCGTAGTCGATGGGCAGATTTAGATATTGAGGAGGCACACAACCACCCGACGGCCCACCCATCTGTACTGCCTTGAACTTCCTCCCCTTCGGAATCCCACCACCTATGTCAAAGACCACCTCCTTGATGGTCACGCCAATGGGTACCTCTACAAGGCCTGTATTATTCACCTTGCCAGCCAGAGAAAAGATCTTTGTCCCTTTGCTGTTTTCTGTGCCCACCTCTCCATACCATGCGGCACCATTCTTGATGATCAAGGGCACATTGGCCCAGGTCTCTACGTTGTTTATATTAGTCGGTTTTCCATCAAGGCCGCTCTGTGCAGGAAAGGGCGGTCTCGGTCGGGGCATGCCGCGGCTTCCTTCAATAGAGGCCATAAGGGCGGTTTCCTCCCCACACACAAATGCCCCGGCCCCTATCTTCAAGGAGAGGTCGAGACAAAAACCTGTTCCCAGGATATTCTCACCAACAAGCCCCAGTTGCCTCAACTGTTCCAAGGCGATGGTCAGATGCTCCACTGCAATGGGGTATTCCTCTCGCACATAGATGTATCCATATTCTGCCCCCATGGCATATGCGCCGATGAGCATACCCTCGATCACCGCATGGGGGTCTCCCTCCAGGATGGCCCGATCCATGAAGGCCCCGGGGTCGCCCTCATCGGCATTGCATATGACATATTTTGGACGGCCTTCTGCCCCTTGAGCAAACTCCCATTTGAGTCCGGTAAAGAAACCGGCCCCACCCCTCCCCCTCAACTTGGCGGCCTTTACCTCCCTTACCACCTCTTCCGGTGTCATCCTGGTCAGGGCCTTTATAATGGCCTGATACCCCCCGGCAGCGATATAATGCTCAATCCTGGTTGGATCAATCCTTCCGCAATTGGCAAGTACCCTCCTCTCCTGTTTTTCATAGAAAGGGATCTGGCCTCGATAATATATGGGCTTGCCTGTAGAGGGGTCCTGGTAGGCAAGGCGATCAATCAAGCGGTTATTTTTTAGGGTGAGGGCCACAATCTCGGCCGCATCCTCTGGCCCCACTTCCTGGTATTGAACCCCAAGGGGTTCCAAGGCGATCACCGGGGCCTTGGCGCAAAAACCGTGACACCCGGTCGCACGCACCTCTACCTGGTCTCTAAGTCCCTGTCTCTCAATATCCCTTTCAAGGGCCTCTTTCACGTCGGCCGCACCATATGCCCGGCATCCGGTCATGCAGACATGAACAACGCTCCTGGCCCTGTCCATCCGGGCCAGGATCTTATTACGTAGCCACTCAAGCTGTCCTACGGAACCTATCCTCTCCATCTCCTAGTGTTGTCCCTTCCACTCATTTCATTTTGGATTTTGGACATACGACTTCAGACTTCCGACATCCGACATCCGACATCGGACATCGGACTTCGGACTTCGGACATCGGACTTCGGACATCGCACTCCGGACATCGGACTTCGGACCTTGGACTTCGGACATTATCCAGGCTTGCGATATTGGCCAAGCACACTGTTAACCTTGTTGGGCGAAAGCCTGCCGAAATACGTCCGGTTGACCATCATGGTGGGGGCCAGGAAACAGGCGCCAAGGCAGGCCACGGTCTCCAAGGTGAAGTAATAATGGGGATCCGTCTTCCCCTCCTGCAGCCCCAATTCCCTTTTCAACAGCCTCAGGATGCTCTGCCCCCCTTTTACGTGACATGCCGTCCCCCGGCAGACCCTGACCACATATTTTCCCTTTGGTTCCAGCGTAAACCCGGCATAAAATGTAATTACACCTTGGACCTGCGAGGGGAACAGATCAAGTGCCTCTGCGATGGGTCCGATAGAGGCCGGGGGGATATACCCGAAGGCCTCTTGAACCTCCTGCAAGAGGGGTATTAGTGCCCATTTGTGAGACCTCTGACCATCTATGATAGACCCGAGTCTTTTCCAGTCGATCTCTCTTTGATCCATTGTCTTGATCTCCTGATGCTCAAGAACCCCAAGCCCTATACCTTCTCAAGCCTTACGGGACAGGTGTTCCACCCCGGCCAATCCGCCTTCTCAATGGAGGTCAAGGGGATCAGGTTTCTTGTATCATTTCCATGTAAGGCCCCTGGGAGGAAGACAAGCCCTGCCCGGAGGGTGCTCTCCAGCCTGACCTTTCTGGTAACTTCCCCTTGCTGAGAGACCACACGGACCACTTCCCCATCCTCTACACCCAACTTGATCCCATCATTGCAAGATACATGAACCTCTTCACAGATCCCAAATCTCGCAATACGTTCCGAACGACTGGTGCGAGTGCCGCTCCCGAGATGGTATCTGAGAGACCCCATGACCGCGATCAGGGGATAGTCGTCCTCTGGTGTATCATACGGGCTGGAGGACACAGGCGTGAAGGAGAAGCGGGCCTTTTCGCCCGTCTCCTTGACCCACCCTTCAGCCCTGTGTCCGCTCAACTCCTCGTACATGGGTATTGTCCGGGATATCTCGGATCTCACCATATCTAGGGAGCCATAACGTCTCGCGAAACCCATCTTTTCACCCAGGATATCCAGGATCTCCCAGTCCGGCCTGGCATTTCCTGGCGCCGACACCACAGGTTCGAAAGTCTGTATCCTTCCCTCCATATTGGTGAAAGACCCTGCCTTTTCGCATGAGGCTGCGCCTGGCAGGAGCACATGTGCAAACTCGGATGTCTCATTGGTGAGGATGTCCTGGACCACCAGGAAATCTAGTTTCTTAAGGGCCTTCCTTACCCGCTCACCCTGGGGTAGAGACCGCACCGGATTTTCTCCCATTACGTACATGGCCTTAAGATTGCCCTTCTCTGCCTCTTGAATCATCCGAACCACATTAAGGCCATGGTCGGGTGATATCTTTGTCCTCCAGGCACGCTCCCACCTCTGCCGCACCCTACCCTCACCCAGTAGTTCGCGACCCGGGAGTGCGTGTGGCACGCTCCCCATATCCCATGCGCCTACCTCATTGCTCTCCCACGACAGGAGGTAAATCCCACCCGCTTCACATCCCAGACTGCCGGTCATAAGCAATATGTTCATGAGTGCATCCATGCACTGTCGGCCGCACCTTTGCCGAGTAATGCCATGTCCAATCACGAGGGCAATCTTTTTGCCCTTGAGTATCTCAGCGGCCCTCCTAATTGACCCTGTGTCTACTCCTGCCGCCACACTGAGCCTTGCCAGGTTGAATGAAGAAAGGCCATCCCTGTAACTGGCAAAGCCCTCCGTGAAGCGTGCAATAAAATTCTGATCATTTGAGAAATTCTTCCACAGGAGTGCAGCGAGACAATTTACCAGTTCCGTATCCTTGCCAGGGGATACGGAGAGCCAGATACTGGTGAAAGGCACCAGGTCGCTCCTCCGGGGATCGACCAGCACCACAGGCACCCCTTTTCTCGAGGCCCTCTTGAGATAATAACTAAGCACCGGGGTTGAATGGCTCGGGTCAGCACCCAGGATCAGGATCGACTCTGCCTTTAGAAGGGATTCAATCCGATTTATGCGGCACCCACCACCGGTCCTTTGGTCAATCAAGGCAATGGCCGGTCGGCCGGCCATATATCCCCCGTTGTCCACATTGTTTGTGCCCAAGAGGACCCTTGCAATCTTCTGGAAGAGATAGTTTTCCTCATTTGTACACTTTGAGGAACCGAAGAGGGCTATGCTTTGAGGTCCATACTCTCCCTTGATCTCCAATAACCGTTCGGAGACGGTATTCAGGGCCTCCTCCCATGATGTAGACGCCAGACCATCCTTCTTCCGGACGAGGGGATGAGTCAATCGCTCATCTGCGTTGAGAAAATCGTGGGCAAAATGCCCACGCACGCAGAGTGTAGCGCCATTGACGGTCCCTGACAGGTGAGAAGGGTTGATCTCAATCACCTTGTCCCCTGCATGACCCACAACAATCGAACAGCCAATGCCGCAAAAACCGCACGTGGAAAGGGACTCCCCTTCCGGGGTCCCCACCCAACGGGTGTTTATAGGGGCCAGGGCGCCTGTTGGACATATGGAGACGCAGGTCCCGCAAAAGGTGCAACTGGATTGCTCCAAGGGCAGGTCGTGAAGGGTTGCTGGACGGGACCTGAAGCCTCTGAGATTGTAGTCTATTGCCCCTGCCACTACCAGCTCATGGTCGGCACGGATGCATTTACCGCAGAGTATACATTTGCTCAGGTCCCTGGAAATGAAGGGGTTTGCCTGCTCCATTGGTCTGTAATTGGGGATGGCATAGAGATCCCCATAGCCAAGGCCCAGATCGGCGGCAATCTCCCGCAACTGGCAGCGGTTCCCTTTGCTGCATACCACGCAGGACTCCGGGTGTTCTGCCATCATCAGGCGGACTATATTGGCCCTGTGCCTATTTATGCGCGGGGTATCTGTCAGGATCTCCATATTGGCTGAGGCAGGGGTAACGCACGAGGCCATGAGACGCCCTGTGTTGCCGTCTTCAACAAGGCAGATACGGCAGGCACCATAGGGTCTAAGCTCATGGTGATAACAGAGCCTGGGGATCCTGATCCCGTTCTGCTCCGCAGCCGCAAGGACGCTCGTCCCTGCCGCACAACTGATCCTCTTCCCGTCGATGGTGAGGCCTATATCTTCCAATTCTCTAGCTCCCACTATTTTAGTCTGGCCGCATCCAGGTAGTGTCTAAGCCTTTCTTCCCCCCCAATAGTTATTATATGAACTCCTTCACAGAGATCCCTCAGCGCACTCACAATGTCAGCAAAGAGTTCGATACTGGCCTTTTGTCTGTCCGGGGCGCTCGCAAGCTTCTTGATCATCCAGTCCGGGACCAGTCCCGATTTAAGGTGCCTGTTCAGAAACTGGGCCATGCCTGCCGTCCTCAAGATCATGACCTCTGCTATCACTGGCACGCCAAAGCCCTTGACATGCCTTATGAACTTCTCAAACAGGTCAACATCAAATACGGGCGTTGTCAAAAAAAAACCGGCACCGATCCTGGTCATCTCTTCCATCTCTTTCAACTCCAGCTCCGGCACATCTTTTCCCCAACGCGATTCAACCCCTGAGCCCAAGGTAAATTCCGCTTTGGAGGGCAGTTCCTTACCCTCCACCGTAACGCCCTCCCTCATATGTTCCAGTACAGAGGCCAATTTCCCTGAATCCACATGAAAAAACATCATCTCCTGCAGACTGTCGCCAGTGATCCTGTAGTCCTCTGTGAAGACCAGCAGGTTTTCTATCCCTATCTCGTGGGCGATCAGGAGATCTTTTTCCAGTTGAGGCCGGCTCTTGTCCCGGGTGGTGGTCTGGTAGATGGATTCGAAATGGTTCTTTTTGAGGAGCTCGCAGGTCTTGATGCTACCGCCAACGAACCCCTCGATGTCCAGCTCCGGCACAGCCACACCGTCAACACGGCCACGCACCAATTCCAGGCGTCTGATCAGGGCCTCTGGTTCCTCATCAATAGGGGCCTGGACTTCAGATGTGACCACGAACTTCTTCTTATCCAATGCCTCTTTGAGCTTCATAGGTGCCTCCTAAAACTAGGTCAGTCCAAGCAGACGCGCCACTTCCTCCTTTAGTTGGGGCAATGGGAGCGGTTTTGAAAAACAGACATCCGCACCATACTCCTTCATCTTTTTAAATTTCTCTTCGTCCAGATACGCAGAGAGGACAATAATCTTGGTATTCCTGGTTTCCTCATCCCCCTTAATCTTCTTGCATACCTCGTATCCTTTAATGTCTGGCATCATGATATCCAGGATCAGCAGATGAGGTCTGAAGTGATTCACCTGCAGCCCGGCCTCAAACCCATCAGATGCGGAGATTACCTCATAGTGATGTTCATCCTCTTCTAAGGCCTGGACAATTGTCTCTACGATTATGGGATCATCGTCCACCACAAGAATTCGCTTCAGCCCCTCGTCCTGATCTTCATTGGGAACGGGAATCCCCTGCCTCTCCATAAAGGCCTCCAGGTCTGATTTCTTTATCCGACGATGCCCGCCCACGGTCTTGTATGCCTTAATGTGCCCTGATTCGATCCAGTTTATAATGGTCTTTGCTGAGACATTACAGTATTTGCTCGCCTTAAACACTGTGAATATATCCTCCATGACGTTGCTCCTTCAAATTTCGGGTTATTTTAGAAAATATAATTATTATAATTATTATAATTTGTCAACAAAAAATAACAGCACCTGAATAAGTATCTGTTTGGCCCTTGGATTCCTGCCCTTATTCAAGCCGGGAAAAGGCATTGGTAAGCGTTCACAGGTTCAAGGTTCCCCGATAAATCGGGATTCAGGGTAGGGACAAGGACAAAATTGAAGACCCCAAGTCCTTATAAAGATGGTGGTTTTGCCGAATCACTGCCAAGGAGTATGTTCCAGATTTCCGGGGATCTGGGAGCGGTTGGTTTTTCAGCGCCAACCGCTTACAAAATGGCGCATGGTGGCGACAACGCAACCTTTGAACCAGTGAACGGTTACAGGCTTTGTTAAGATAGAAATCGGTAAAATCTATAAAATTTGAATTTTACCATTGATTCCAGAAGATTGGCTATTGCCTCTTACGGTATGGGACAGGCGGTTATTTGCCCGCTCTACGGACCTCCTTATAAAGCGGAAGTGTGATGGTAAAGGTAGTTCCCGAACCTATTTGACTCTTTACCTTGATATCGCCCCCATGATCTCTTATGAAACCATAACAGACGGCCAGACCAAGGCCTACGCCCTTCACATTATCCTTGGTGGTAAAGAAGGCATCAAAAATCTTATCAAGATTTTCTTCTCTGATACCCGTTCCTGTATCGGAGATCTCTACCTGAACCTTATCACTTACAGCCTTAGTTGTCACAGTGAGGGTACCCCCTTCCGGCATCGCATCTCGGGCATTGGAGATCATATTCAAAAATACCTGTCGAAGCTGGTTCTTTGAGGCATAGATCTCTCCCATTCCCCTTTCAAAGGATGAAAGAATGTCTATGCTATGCTCCCGCAACTGTTTTTCGTGAAGAAGCAGGATCTCATCCAGGATAGTGTTGATATCTGCTAGCTGTCTCACTTCCTCATCAGGCCTCGAAAACGAGAGCATCTTTCGAAGCAGTTCGGTCAGCCTCATTGTTTCTGACAGGGCCATTTCCAGGATCTTTCTCCTCTTGCTCTGAGGAGAGATCTCGGTCTTCAGTAACTCCAGGGTATTCATAATCCCATACAATGGATTGTTTAGCTCATGGGCAATTTGCGACGTCAAACGGCCCATGGCTGCCAGCTTTTCGGATTGTAGCAGCTGCTCCTGGGTATTTCTGAGTCTGCGCTCCATCTCGAGTCTCTCCCTCAGGTCCACAAAGATGCCCACCGAGGCCACCTCATTTCCCGTCGCGTCATAGATGAGTGCTGCCGAGAGGTTCCCTTCAACGATTTCGCCATCCATCCTGCGGTATACGATGGGAAATGACCTCAGCGTTCCCTTCCCACCATACTCCGCACTCCTCATCATATGCATTACCTTCTTGGCCATCCCTTCCGGGTAGATCTCCTCTATGTTCATCTTTCTTATGACATCCTCCGCCTTGTACCCCAGGGTCTGTTCCGCAGCCCTGTTCCACAGGATAATGTTCCCCTTTAGATCAGTGGCCATAATGGCGTCAGGCGAGCTCCTGATAAGTTTGTCAAGGAAATCGTGGGCCTCTCTCAGGTCCTTTTCCATCCGTTTTCGCTGGGACTGATCTACATTTATCCCTTCATAGCCCAATATATTCCCATTCTGATCATAGCGTACATGGGCCGTGAGAAGAATCGATATGGGAGTCCCGTCTTTGCGTTTGAATTCAACCTCGTAGTCTGCAACCTTGCCATCCCGCTCAATCATCTTCCTGAAATTCAATCGGTCTTCCGGTCTCAGGTACAGGTCCCTTGTTATGTCCATCTCCAGGAACTCCTTTTTGCTCTCATAGCCCAGCATATCCAGGAGGGCCTGGTTGGCATTCAGAAATTTTCCCTCTTTGGTGCTGATAAAGACCCCGCAGGGCACACGTTCAAATAGTCGCTTGTAGTCCTCCTCAGATGCCCTTAGCCTCCTCTCACGCCTCTGTCTCTGGGTAATATCACGGTAGATACTCAACTTCGACACGGTCCCATCCACATTCGTAACCGGTAACTCGATGAGGTGATAGCTCCTTTCAATCGAAGGTAGGTAGAGATCCTGGCTTATCGTCTTCCCCTCATGAAAGACCTCCGTAGCCTTGCACCACGGGCATATCTCATCACTCCGGTTAATCAGCTGATAGCATTTCTGGCCTGTCCCCTCTCCAAAGACATCGACCATGGGCCTGTTCATAAATTTAACGGTGTAATCATCTGCGATCACGTAGATGCCGTCCTCCATTGCATCAAGCACAGTAAACATCGTGGTATCTTCCCTGCCGGCCATGATGCACCTCACCCCTTGTTTTCAGGAAATGCCCGTCCTCTCACCCCGATATCGACGAGAGTGTCTGAATTGTCCCTACAGTCTAAGCCCTCTAAAATAAATCTAATCGATCATTGTCCACGCACGATTGTCAAGACCCTTTTTTGGTATTGACGGCTTATTCCAATCCTGATACATGATAGCATATTCTTAAGCCCCGTCTCAACTCGAGTGAACCTTCGCCTCAAGTCCCGCCATGCGTGACTTCGCGATGGTCGATGCCAGATGCTGGATAAGGAGACTGAGGATTCCTGGCTTCATCGGGTATCTCTCCGGGCCGGAGACCAGAAACTGGCATCCAGTATGTGCTCATTGTTGCACCTGGGCATGGTGATAAGATTTGACACAAATTCTAAGATCTTAGCCCGTGTGGAGGGCTAGTCAAGGAGCGAGATATGAACTCTAAATTCCTGCTTGCCATACCTTTAGTGGGACTCTTGCTGACAGTGATGCCTTTTCAGGCAGGTACTATCTTTGCGGAAGAACCAAAACCTTTCATCCCTGATAAGGCCCTTTGTGCGAAAATGGTCAGGTTTGGGAAACAGGCCTATGAAAGGGGGAGGTACCTGGATGCCAAGGAATATTTTCGAAAGGCGGTGCAGGCCGACCCTGCCTCTCCTGTTGCCTGGCGGTATTATGATCAGGCCGTGATTTTCGCGCTGGCTGAAAAGGTGGAACAGAATGCAAACCTGACCCTCCCAGGCACCTCAGCCAGGCAGGAGATAAAGACGGGGGCGCCCTCTACTGCTCCCCCACCTCCGCCACCCAAACCCGCTGCGAAGGGGAAAGTTGAATTCAAGATTCTGGAAGACGAAGGGTGCTAGTGATATTGAGAGATCGTTATGAATGATGAAAACGAAGACAAGGTACTGTTAGGCATTCTGAGACGGGGCTACCAGACCATATTCTACGAAAACTGGCCCATGTGGCTTGGCGGGATCCTGATCGGCATTATGAGCATCGTTACCTTTGCCTGGGACAGACCGTGGGGAGTTGCAGGCGGTTTGAGGAACTGGGGAGACTGGTTTTTCAGCCTTGTGGGTGCCTATAGACAAAAACCCATGTCCCCTCTCACCTCTACCAGCTCCATCCTGACCCTGGGCCTGCTCTGGGGTGCCTTCGGCTCTGCGCTCATGTCCAAGCAATTCTCTATTCGCATGGCGCCGCCCCTGGAACTTCTGAAGGGCATTGTCGGGGGGTGCCTGATGGGCATCGGGGCTGCAATGGCAGGGGGATGCAATGTAGGGGGGTTCTATTCTGCCATAAGTGCCCTCTCCTTCAGTGGCCTGGCAATGATGGTGGGACTGATAATGGGGGCATATCTGGGCCTTCGCTATCTCTATTGGGAGCTGGAGCACCTGCCTTCAGGATCTACCGGCGGGGGCACGGAAAAAAAGGAGACTAAAGGGTTTAGCTGGCTCCAAATCGAACCTTACCTGGCGGCGGCCATATTTCTTGGGGCGATTGTCTGTGCATGGATCTATAGCACAGAGGCGTATACACAGGTAGGAGGACTGTTGCTTTGCGGCATAGCCTTTGGGATAATTATCCAGCGGACACGTTTTTGCTTCGTGAGGGGTTTCAGGGATCCCTTCATGACCGGCGAAGGTGAGGTGCCAAGGGCCATTGCCATCAGCATAATCATAAGCGTGTTAGGCTTTGCGGCACTGAAGTGGACCGGGCTTCGGGCAGAGGGCGCTTATGTGGCACAGGCCTTCTGGTTCGGCGGCCTTGTGGGGGGCATCGCATTTGGATTTGGTATGGTCATCGCCGGTGGGTGTGGGAGCGGTTCTGTATGGCGCGCAGGAGAGGGACAGGTAAAGTTGATCCTTGCGGTAATCTGTTTCGCGCTTTCAACGTCTCTATTTAAGGCATTAACACGGTCTTCCGGGGTCCTCACAGCCTTGATGGGGCGTAGGGTCTTTCTCCCTAACTTCCTTACGTACAAGTGGACCTTGGTTATTATAGTCCTTGTCATGCTCATCTACTATCTGGCGGCCACCTGGAACGAGGAAACAGACAAATTTACTGTGGAGTTATGAGGACAGGGGATGAGAAACCCGAAACTTGGAACTTGAATCAAAGTATCTGAAAAGGAGGTCTTTGGATTATGGTAGAACATGTGAGTCCGGATGAAACACTGGATTGTCGAGGTCTTAGTTGCCCAATGCCCGTTCTCAAGACCAAGAAGGCCGTTGGCAAGATGAAACCGGGCCAGATCCTCGAGATCCTGGGCACGGATCCCGGAACAAAGAACGACTTGCCCGCCTTTACGAAAAGGGCCGGGCATGAGTACCTTGGGGAGAAGGATGAAGAGGGTTTTACACGCTTTTATGTAAAGGTGAAATGACCCGGAGCTCAATATAGACTGTAAAATAGCAATTATGCAAAGGAGACCTGTTATGGCCAAATCTTTAGGGGTTTTCGTGTCCTCTGATAAACATCTGGAAAAGGTAATAGGGCTATGCAAGGCCGCCAGGAAAAAAGGGATAGAGACGACCCTCTTCTTCAGCCACCTCGGGACCTTGTTGACTCAAGATCCTCGGTTTAAAGAGCTCAATGGGCTGGGCAAATTGTCGTTATGTAACGTCGGTTTTGAAGGTCACGGACTCAAGCGTCCTGTACCAGGGGTAGACGAAAAAGACTATGCAACCCAGGCCCGCAACGGGGAAATGATCGAGGAGTGTGACAGGTACGTCGTATTTTAGGGGGGACGGAGACATGAAAGACATCAAGCACGTGGCGTTCCTGATCCACAGGAAAGAGGACCTGTGGGAAGGCTCGCGTTCCACACTCGGCCTGGCCGTGGAGAATTTTTATTCTTACATGTTTGTGCTGGACACTGAAGTGGACATGACCGATGCCTACAAAGAGAATCTGGAATGGCTGGAGGACATGGAGTGTCAGTACTTTTCCAACAATAAGGCCAATGCGGAAAAACATGGTTTTGACTATATGAGCCTGCAAGAGATCGGAGAGAAGCTCAAAGAGATGGATCTGATAATACCTTTTGGGGGTTGAGCATGAAGACACTGCATATCTTGAAATCAAGACCGGATGACAATACCCGGGCCCTCATGGAAATACTCTCACAGGGAGAAGAAACCGAGGTTTTTGGCCTCTTTGAGGGACAACCAGACTATGAGAGACTGATAGATTTCATCTTTGAATATGACAAGACCATCTCCTGGTGGTAGAAAAAAATGGCCCTCGCCTGGGCGAGGGCCATTCCGGCTTCCTCCGGCTGTTGCCTATTCTTCCTCCTCCAGTTCGATTCCGTCCCTTTCGTACTGTGCGTCGCGCAGTTGGTGGGCCTTCTTGACCTCCTCCTCGCTCCAGGGCTCTACCACAAGGGAGTCGGCCACCAACTCCCAGAGGTATTTGACCTCAACCCCAAGCTTATATTCCTTATTCAAGGACTTCATGATCTGGTCACGGCAGTTGTGACAAGGCGCAATCACCATCTTGGCACCCGTGTCCATTATCTGCCTCGCCTTCACCCGACCGTAAAAGATCCTCTCCTGCTCATAGGGCATGGCCCAGGCACCACCTCCAGCACCACAGCAGTAATTGTTCATCTTGCTGGGGTACATCTCCACATAGTTCTCACAACACTGCTGCGTAATCCACCTCGGCTCTTCAAAATACCCGTGCCCAAAGGCCTTAAAACCCTTCCGACCATAATTGCAGGGATCATGCAGCGTGGTCAGCTCCTCATGAATCGATCGGTCTATCTTGATCCTCCCAGTCTCTATATACTCCTTTAAAAGATCATGGACAGAAACCACATTGTACCTCTCAAAGACCTCAGGAAACCAGTTCTGCAGACCAAGCCTGGTCGCAAAGTAGGCATGCCCTCACTCAGGCAACAAAAGGGTCTTGCAGTGTAACCTCTCAAGATGCTCCACAATCCTCCCCACAAAGACCTTCATCGACTCATCATCACCCGAAAATAGACCCCAGTTCACCCCCTCCCACTTCTCAGAGGGCACCGTCCAGTCCTCCCTGGCACAGTAAAAAATCCGCCACCAAAACTTCATGTCATCCGGCTCCCCAAAAGGCTCCTTGGAATTCACCGTCACCAAGATCTTGGCCCCCTCCTTGTCAACCGGGACATAAAAACCAGCAAAACCCTCATCCTCCATCTCTTTGGATAGATCCGCCAGAAGAAAAAGAAAATCATCCCTCGGTATCCCCAGATTGTTCCCCCTCTCAAGATCCATCACCACACCCTTGTGGATCGGACCAGGTACCTTGTCCCGCACCCTCAGACCCCTGGCCCTGCGCATCATCTTGAGTATCTCAACCCCCTGCGGACAGGCATACTCGCACCGACCACAAAGGGTGCAGATCCACGGAAACCGCGAGTCAATCA
>CAYVMN010000061.1:0-21081 GCA_964452575.1 uncultured Desulfobacteraceae bacterium
ATCCCCCAGCACAGGTCCCGCATGTAAAACATACATCCGCCCACTCAGGCGCAACACGAAGCCTGCTTCCTTTCCTGTCCATCACAATAGCTTCCATTAATACCTCCCAGTCCTGTTCTAGCCGGTCACCTTGCTCCTGAAGGAACCCGTCATAGCGAGATTCATCTTCAACTTGACTTCCTTTTCGGAAAGCCCCAGTGCCAAGCCCATCAACTGAGGCAGATAGAGCACAGGGATCCCCAGTTCCTCTCCCCTGGCCTTTGAAACCGGTGCCTGAAATGCCTCCAGGTTCATCTCGCACATGGGGCAGACGGTAACTATGCAGTCAGCCCCCTGAGCGGCCTTAAGGATCGCCCCGGTGAGTTCCAGAGCCACGTCTTTCTTAGTCGTCATCAGGGCGGCGCCACAACACTTGGCGCCCATTTCCCAGGGATGCACTTCAGCACCCAAGGCCCGTATGAGGGGCTCAAGGGACCGGGGCTTTTCTGGATTGTCATAGGTAGCATAGGGCCTGAGGGCCTGGCACCCGTAATAAGCAGCCACTCGTAAGCCCCCCAGTTTTCTCTTCACCACAGGCTCGAAGGACTCGGGGCGAAAGTCATTGACGATCACATCCAGCAAATGGCGCACCTTCACGCCGCCCTTGTATTCCAGCCCTTCAATCTTAAGGGCCTCGTTTATCTTCCCTAGGAGTTCACCATCCCGTTGAACGTGGTCCTCCACTTTCCTCAGGTTCAGGTAGCAGGCGCTGCACGGGATCATAAGGTCGGCATCCATATTCATCCCTTTGGCCAGGGCCAGATTGCGGCTAGCCAGGGCCATCGAAAGGAGGTAACTGGTGGCATCGGCTGCGCTGGCGCCGCAACAGGTCCAGTCCTCCAGCTCCGTCAACTCCGTCCCCAGGGCCGCCATTGTGGCCCTTGTGGATACATCATATTCACGAGCGGTACCTTCCAGCGAGCAGCCCGGATAGTAGATATACTTCATGGTTTTGCCTCCAGTTCCCTGACCTTTTCAAAAAGCCTGTCGAACCTTCCCTCAAAGTATTTCAGTTTGCCCTTTTCGTCTCTTACGGGTATCAGTATGGGCAGCTGGAGCGGAATCTTGCCTTTTTTCATTAGCCTTAATCCCAGGGAAGTAAAGCCCAGGGGGAGAAAAGGGTCTTTCAGTGAGAAAAAATATCGGTTTATGAACTCCATCTCCCTAACCCGGCCGTAACGTTCGACCGTGTTGATAAAGGCCTCATAGAACTCACTGCTTTGCTTGTGCTTTTTGATTCCCTGGGCTGCCGCCAGACGCTTGAGAGAACTCATGGTCTCGGTGAGCTTGAGACCGCGGGGGCATCTGAGGGTGCAATAATAGCACGCGGAGCAAAGATAGAAAGTATTGCTGTTAAAGATCTCATCTGTTTCCCCCAGTTGGGCCAACCGCCAAAGGTGCCTGGGGGTGAGATCCATGCCGAATGAATTGGCGCAAGATCCGGTACATGTGCCACATTGTATGCAGGCCCGGACCTTTTCTTGCACAGACCCAAGGAGGTCCGATTCACCGGCCGGTATGCGAAGATCAATCTGTTTTTCGATCATCTAGTCTGATCTCCTCTTTTGCATTTCGCCTTCTAAACAAAATTCTCCAGCGCTGCATCTATCACCTCAAAAATCTGCTGGTCCTTGTACCCCCTTAGCACGGAAGCACTGTTGGGACAGACTGCTGCACATGATCCGCACCCCTGGCACATCAGCTCGTCCACCACGATCTGATCTTCCTCCTCATCGTGCACCCGGGCTCCGTACGGGCAGAATTCGATACACCTCTCACAGAGGGAGCAGAGGCTTTGGCGCACCTCGGCCACAACGGCCCCTGCGGCCACCCGGTTGCTGCCCAGTATCCTCAGGGCCCGTTGAGCGGCCGCCTCTGCCATGGCAATAGACTCCTTGATCGTACGGGGAGAGTGGGCCAGACCGCACATGTAGATACCTTCCTTTATGAAATCCACAGGCCGCCATTTGGACTCGGCCTCTTGAAGGAACCCGTCAGGGTTTACTTCCAGGCCGAGCAATTCGACTATCCGGTTACCATCTGCAGGAACCACCCCTGTGCTCAGCACCAGCAGGTCCGGTTCAAGGCGCCACTCCCGTCCCAGAATCGGGTCCGGTGCCGAGAGACGGACCCTGCCGTTTTCCACACCTACCTGAGGTTTTTCGTTAACTTCGTAAGGCACAAATATCACCCCTGCCCTCCGCGCCTTTGTGTAGTAGGTTTCAAGGAAGCCATAGGACATGAGATCCCTGTAAAAGATATATACCTCGATCTCCGGATTCTGTTCTTTGAGGAAAAGGGCGTTTTTAAGGGCAGAGGTACAACAAATCCTGCTGCAATAGTTACGCGGCTCCTCTCTCGAGTCCACACACTGAATCATCACCACAGACTTCAGGTTTGATGGATCTATGCCCCCTTCTGCAAGTCTTTTTTCCAGTTCGTGTTGCGTGACGATGCCTTCACTCTGCCCGTAGGCATAGCTCTCTGTCCGGGCCTCCTTTCCCCCGGTGGCCAGGATTATCACCCCATGTTCCAGCGTCTCCCCCTTACCATCCTCTTTCTCAATGGTCGTGGCAAAGCGTCCCGCACGTCCGACGGAGTGAATGACTTCGGCCTTTTTATAGACTTTGATCTTGGGGTGTTTTTCCACCCGTGAGATGGTTTCTTCCAGAAGCTCCTGAGGGGATTGGCCATCAATGGTCCTGTATAGGTCCCTGAGATTCCCCCCCAGCTCCTCCTCCCGCTCCAATAGACTAACCTCAAAGCCGTGATCCGCAATGGCCAGGGCGGATGTCATCCCAGCGATTCCTCCCCCCACAACCAGGGCCTCCTGGATTGTCCAGGTAACCGGCGTGGAAAGAGGATCCTTTCGTCTAAGCCTTCCTATGCCCATGGCTATGGTCGTTCCCATATCCTGATTTACCAGGTTCCTGTCCCCCTCGATGTTAACAAATGTCGGGGTGCGGATGTCCACCACGTCCATCAGGTCCGGATCCAGCCCCACTGCTTCGCCCAGCTGGCGTAGCTTTCTCGCGTAAACATACGGCATGCAGGCCGCGATCAGGATACGGTTTGCATCGCTATCTCTTACCTTTTCCTCCAGGTTATCCCACCCCTCCTGCGTGCAGATCCGATCGATAAGATGAACTTCACCCACTGCCTCTCGCCTTCTAAGCCACTGTAACAGGGGATCCAGATCCTCCGGCCGGCCTATGGTTCCTCCGCAGGTGCAAAACGACACCAACACCCGCGGGATTTCTCGAGAGACATCCCTGTACCCGGTTTCCCTACCGGGTTCCACCGCCAGCCCTCCTCCTGTGGAATGGATAAGCCTGGAGGCCCCAAGGCTTGCGGAACTTGCCTGAATCACGGATTCGGAGATATCCCTAAGTCCTGAAAACGATCCTCCGACGAAAACGCCCTTCCTGTTGGTCCGGGACAGGGAAAAGCCATCGGTCTGACAAAACCCCCACGGATTCATATCGATACCAATCATCTCTGCCATTTCCTTCGTGCCACCAGGCGGTCTCTGGCCGGTACTAAGCACTACCAGGTCAAAGGTCTCTTCAGTTTTTCTGCCCGTTGTATCAGCGTATCCAATTCTCAGCTTCCCATCCGGCCCGGTCGATTCGATAGAGTGGACCCGCGTCCTCTGGAAACGAACCCCGTGCTCCTTTTCCGCCCGCTCCCTGTATCGCTGAAAGTCCTTTCCGAATGTTCGCATATCCATGTAGAAAATGGACGTGTCTGCTTCTCCCTCGCTCTTTTCTTTTGCCAGCAGGGCCTCTTTGATGGCGAACATGCAGCAGGCTGAGGAGCAAAAGTCCGCATCGGCCTGTTGGTCTCGTGACCCCACACACTGGATCCATGCGACCTTACGGACCTCTTTTCCGTCGCTGGGTCTCAAGAGCCTCCCTTGATTTGGGCCTGTACCGCTGATCATCCGTTCGAATTCGATACTCGTCACCACGTCTGGAAACGCACCATAGCCATAGGTATTCTTGCCTGTGCCAGGGTCATAGCACTCAAATCCTGATGCCAGTATCACGGACCCCACCTCAATCTGGCATTCTCCGGTCCCTTGAATACTCTGATATAAATGCACCACCATGGGGACCAGTTTGTCCGGATCAAAGGGTTTCATCAGGTAATCCAGGGCCCCCATCTTCATGGCTTCCACAGCGGTCTCCACTGTCGCATAGGCCGTCATCATAACGACCGCAAGGTCCGGACGGATATCCCTTGACTGCTTGAGGACCTCCACACCGTCCATCCCCGGCATCTTGATGTCGAGGAGCATAAGGTTAAAGTCCTGCTCACCCACCTTTTCCAGGGCCTGGGCCCCGGACTCGGCCATATCTACCTGAAACCCTTCATCCACGAGCCATTCCTTGAGGGAATCGCGAACCACCAGCTCATCGTCCACAACCAGTATCCGAAACTGCCGACGGGCCTCTCTTCCAAATTCAATCGCATTGGTAGGACAGATCTTTTCGCACTCCCCGCACAAGGTGCAGGAGGTCATGTCCACAATATAGGTATTGGGAATGTTATGGGGAACCGGGAGATAAACCGCCTTTCGCTTGGTAAGGCCGGCATTGAACTCATCTGGCACCTCTATAGGGCAGACCCGTGAACACTCCCCGCATCCGATACATCTCTCCGGGTCCACCATGGAAGGTCTTTGACGTAGCATAACCAGAAATTTTCCGGGCTCTCCCTCCATGCCCACCAGCTCCGTGGAAAGCATGATGTCAATATTTTCGTGAAACAGGCCCTTTCGCAGACAGTATTGAGACGAGGCGTCACGCTCTACGAGGGGAAGCATCTTGCACATCCCGCAGTGATCACTTGGAAAGTGGTAGTCGAGCTGCGTAAGTATTCCTCCCAGGTGGGGGGCCTTGTCGATGAGCGTCACATGGTAGCCCTGTTCCGCCAGGTCCAGTGACGACCGGATGCCGCTGATCCCGCTTCCTACCACCAGAGCTGAACCGATCTTTCTTTTCATATTCTACCTCATTGAGGATCGCTGATTACAGCTTGAAAAAATCCCAAATCCCAAAATGGATCTAGTCTTTACCCCCTGTAACTTCCCGAAACTCCCCCTCTCTGAACACGGATAATGGGGGGGCTTCTTCCACATCCCGGCCCGCCTCATAGTTAAAGGCCTTCTGGGTAAAGCTGGCAACGGTTCGGAAGACCTCCATGACAGGGATATTATTCGGACACGCGTTAGAACACTGGCCGCATCCGATACAGGCCGTACTCATGTGGGCCAGCCTGGTCATATGGTAGAATACCGTGTCCATTGGCATCTTGATGATCCCCTTACGCTTTGCCCATTGCAGATACTGGGAAGGTTCGTGATCAAAGACGTCGGTGACAAAGACGCACTCCTTGCAATAACAAACGGGGCAGGCCACCCGGCAATTGTAGCAGTTTACGCAATTGCTCAGGTAAGTGGTGAGCCTCTTAAGATCCGAGATGGCCTCGCTGGTCTCATCAAACATCTTGTCGCGATAGGCCACACGCCTGGCAATCAGATCCTCCACAGCCTTTTTTCGCCCCGCGGGCTCTTCTCCTTGCGGAAGTCCCAGTTTGCCCAGCACCTCTTCCCCCGCGGCAGTCCGGGCCTTCACAAATAGGTGTTTAGCGGTATCCACGCCGAGCAGAGCGATCAGGAGATCTGCCGTATCAGGGATAGGGTGCTCGCAGGCCTTGCACGCTGGTGAGACGTCAATGCCTTCCCAGGCAGTTCCCTTTCCGGAGCGCACGTTCTCGTAAAACCTGAGGGTGGATTTGGCTCCGTCATTGCCCGTAAAACGTAAGTAGTCCACATTGCTGTAAGCACCGTAGCAATCCGTTCCCACGAGAAGCACTTCATCCATTCTGCCCTGTTTGAGTTTGACCAGTTCGACGAATGCCCGGATCTCACAGGGACGTAGCACCACCGCAATCCGACCCCCGATTGGACGCCTCGTGAGCTTGGAAACCACTTTTGCTGCGTTTATGGGAAATACAGGGGCCAGAGGATCTACCCCGTTGATCTTCCCGACATCCGTCACCAGGGTAGGCATCACCACATTCTTCATGGGCAGGCGCTGGGGCAAAAGCAGCGCGCTCAAATCCCCACTCTGGAGAAGTGTCTTGAAAAAGTCCTGCAGAGCGGCAAGGAGGTTCTGATCCTTCACCTCAATCTTTGCAGTGTTGGCCATTGATTTCCTCCATGACCCAAATCATAGTTAATAGCTTTTTCCGGCCTTAGTCTTTCCACTCCCAAGTCTAAAATCACAACACCATCTGTTCCCTAACTCCACTCGGACCAAGCTCCTTGACCTCGGCCACCATTTCCTTGACGGTGTGTGCAAAATCGAGGCCCTCACTGGCCCCGATCCAGGTCAGTCTCAGCCTTCGCTCGTCCAAACCGAACCTCGGCAGGATCTCTTTGAGCAGCTTGACCCGACGTCGCGCCTTGAAGTTCCCGTTGATATAGTGGCAATCCCCTGGATGACAGCCGCTGATGAGCACGGCGTCAGCCCCCTCCAGCAAGGCCTTGATGACATACTTGGGGTCCACCATTCCCGTGCACATCATCCGGATCAATCGTAGATTCGGGGGATACGTCAGTCTTGAAGTTCCAGCAAGGTCAGCTGCTGTATATGTACACCAGTTACAGACAAAGGCGATAATCGTCGGTTCGTACTCGGACATGTTCACCTCCAAAAGCGTTTATATCCTGGCATTCCAGCCGGAAAGACCAGGGCTTTACTAGATGCCCACGGCCGAAATGGCATCCATGATACCCTCAATCTCCGCAAAAACCTGTTTGTTATTGAAATGCCTGCTGCGGGCGGCACCGCTCGGACAGAACCCGGAGCAACTTCCACAGCCCTTGCAAAGGGCCTCGTTTATCACGGAAACCCCCCTGCGCTCGTCAAAGTCGATTGCCGAATACGCGCACAGCTTGATGCAGGTCTGGCAACCCGCACACACGTTTGGATCGATCCATGATGTGGTGGAAGGGATTTCAACTTTTCCTCGGGTGGCCAACTCAAGGGCCTGGGCAGCGGCGCCGGAGGCCTGCCCCACCGTGTCCGGAATATCCCTGGGGGCCTGACACGCTCCTGCGAGAAAGACTCCGTCTGTAGCGGTGGAAATGGGGGCCATCTTGGGGTGTTCCTCCAGGAAGAAGCCGTCCTGGCCCTGGCTTATCCCAAAGACCCGGCCCACATCACCGGCATCCTTTCTGGCCTGCATGGCCGCACACAGGATCACCATATCTACAGGGTTCCGGTATCGTTTACCCACAAGGGTATCTTCGCCGATAACTATCAGCTTACCCTCTTCTTCAGGACTAATTGCCCGATCCGTGACTTCCGCGGGTTTCCCCCTGATGAATGTAATCCCCTCCTCCTGGCACCTCTTGTAGAACTCCTCGTAACCCTTTCCGAAGCAGCGCATGTCGATGTAATAGTCATAGACCCTTGTGTGATGACCCACCTTGTCCTTAATAAGATGGCCGTATTTGAGGGCATACATACAGCATACGCGAGAACAATATTCGTGATAGTTACTGTCTCGGCTGCCAACACAGTGGATAATGGCCACACTGTGCGGCGTCTTTGTGAATTCACCCCTTTCGTCCCTCATTAAAATCTTACCGTCTGTAGGACCTGTGGCATTATTTAGACGTTCGAATTCAAGGCTGGTAAAGACATTGGGGTATTTCCCGTAACCGAACTGTGTCATGGGGCTAGGATCCATGAGGTCATAGCCTGTGGCCACGATAATGCTACCCACCTCGATCTCGCGCGTCTCAGGAGCCATTTTGTGGTCAACTGCCTTGGCCTCGCAGGCCAGGACACATTCCATGCACTCGCAACAGACCCCGCAATTGAGGCACCGATTGGCTTCCTTTTGTGCCTCCTCTTCCCCGAATCCCATATCCACCTCGACGAAATTGGAAACCCTCTCCCTAGGTTCCCCAAACCTGGCGTGCGCCCTCCTCTCTCTTACCACATCTTCAGGGATTTCATTCCAATCTCTGCCGGGAGGTTCCTGGGCCTTCAATTCTTGCTCATAGACTGTGAGGTCTTCGCCCTTGAGGTAGCGATCTATGGCCTCGACAGCCTTGTGGCCTGCGGCCACAGCTTCAATCACCGTGGCCGGGCCCGTAACCATGTCGCCTGCGGCGAAGAGATAGGGGAGTCCTGTCTGCATTGTATAGGCATTTACTTCGAGGGTTCCCAATCGAGTCGTACTCAAGGAGACAGCATCCTGTGTCCATTCCATGTCCGGCCGCTGGCCAATGGCCGGAATGATCGCATCGCATTCGATAATGAATTCAGAACCCTCTACCGGAACTGGCCGTCTCCGCCCGCTTGCATCCGGCTCCCCTAGCTCCGTCTTTATGCACTCAAAACCCGTGACTTTCCCATCCGATCCAAGAACGCGTACAGGAGCAGTCAGGTAATGGATCTTCACATCTTCATCCAGGGCCCCCTCGATCTCTTCCGGATAGGCAGGCATCTCCTCCCGGCTTCGCCGATAGACCAATGTTACCTCCCGGCAACCCAATCGCTTTGCTACACGAGCAGCATCAATGGCCACGTTGCCACCACCAATTATCAGGACCTTATCGCCCGGCTTCTTGCGGTTCCCCAAATTTGCCTCCCTCAGGAAGTCGACCGCATCCAGAACACCCTCAAACTCATCCTCACCTGGAATATTGGCTTTCATACCTTTGTGTGCCCCGATGCCCACAAAGACCGCATTGAAGCCCTCCTTTTCCAGGTCTTCGAGGGTAAAATCTGTACCCAAGTGTTTCCCGGTTCGTAATTCGATACCCAGCCTGAGGATGGCGTTTATTTCATTGTCCAGCACCTCAGGCAGGAGACGGTAGTCGGGGATACCGACGCGCAGCATGCCTCCAAGAACCTCGAGTGCCTCAAGAATGGTCACTTGGTACCCTCTGAGCCGGAGATAGTACGCCACGGTCAGTCCGGCAGGCCCCGATCCGATTACAGCTACCTTTTCGCTTCGGTCTTCAATTTGGGGAAGGGGAAGCTCCTCCATGTTCACCTGATCGGCAGCAAAACGTTTAAGATCCCTTATGGCTATTGCCTCATCCACTTCAAGCCGTCGGCATTGGGCCTCACATGGGTGGGGGCAGACCCTCCCCAGCACACCCGGGAGGGGCAACCTCTCCATGATGAGCTGGACGGCCGCCTTATACTTGCCCTGACCGATGAGTTGAACATAGCCCTGTACGTTTATTCCGGCCGGGCAGGTAACCACGCAGGGTGCCCGGTCCAGTTTTTCAATGGCAAAAGTAATGGGCACGGCCTGGGGGAATGACCTGTAGATAGCGTTTCTTGTGACAAGTTCTTCATCCCACTCGCTTGGCCTCGTTACAGGGCAGACATTCGCACATTCGCCACAGCCGGTACACACCGCTTCTTTCACGTACCTGGGTTTGCGGAGGATCTTCACTTTATAATTACCAATAAAACCGGCGACTTCTTGCACTTCGCTATACGTTAGAAGTTCTATGTTTGGGTCCTGCCCCACCGAGACCATCTTGGGCGTTCCGATGCATGCAGCGCAATCCAGGGTCGGGAATGTCTTGTCAAACTGGAGCATGTGGCCCCCAATCGTAGGCTGCCTTTCTACCAGGTAGACCTTGTGGCCGGCCTTGGCAATGTCCAGGGAGGCCTGCATACCAGCGATACCGCCCCCGACTACCAAGACATCGGGATGCACACTCACCTCCCGTGCGGCGAGGCTCTGGTGGTAGTTTACGCGGTTGACTGCGGCCGCCGCCAGGGCCTTTGCCTTTCTGGTGGCGTCATCCGCGTCCTCAGTGACCCAGGAGACCTGTTCACGGACAGAGGCCATCTGGAAATAATATGGGTTGAGACCAGCCCGTTGACATGCCCCCTGAAATGTCTTCTCGTGAAGCCTGGGGGTACACGAGGCCACAACAACGCGGTTTAGGCCAAGCTCCTTGATATCTTTCTGAATCATCTCCTGACCAGGGTCTGAACACATGAACTTGTAATCACGGGCCACCGCCACATTCTTGAGACCCCTGACAAATTCAGCGACTTCCTCCACGCGAACCTTGCCGGCGATGTTCACGCCGCAATGGCAGATATAAAATCCGATCTTTCTTGGCATTGTTTAACCTCTCGAAACTTAGCGCTCAAATCTCCACCGAATTCCGCAGAGACATCTCCTCAGTTTCTTGTGGGCGGGTGCTCTTTTTATCCTGTCTCGGTAAAGCCTTATAGTCATTTATATCTGAGAGCGTCAAGCAAAAAAACCATGAACAGTTCTCTTGTCCCTACGGTTTTCACCCTTCCTTAACTCTCTGATAACAGTCCTATTTAGGCCCACTTTTTGAGGTTATTTGCCAAAATCCGAGAAGGAGAAGGAGGAAAACAATTCGGGAAGGGCTGCTTTGATGCAGAACGGAGAGCAGCAACGTGTCATTACAATGGTAGAGGAGAGATTATCGCGGTGCAACCGTGGCTGGGTTAATTGAACCCCTGAGGGGTTCCTTGCGGTGTGAGCCAACCTGAACATTCCAACCCTGCTTGGGAACCTTAAGGCCAAGGGTATTCACTAAGTTTCCCCATATTTTCCTTACTGCACAAGCAGCTTCAGAATGTTCATCGTATTCAAAGATGGTCTGTCCTCGAACCATAGATTTCGTAAGAAGAGGGTCAAAGGGAATCTGACCCAGTGTGCCCACACCGTTCTCCTTTGCATATTTCTCTATTGTCCACGTTTGTTCAAGGTTGAGGTCAAATTTATTCACACAAACCATTGCAGGAACCTTGAAATGGGCAGCTAATTGAACCACCCGTTCCATGTCGTGTATTCCGGAAACAGTGGGTTCGGCAACAATAACCACGGCCGACGCCCCTCCTATGGAGGCGATCACCGGACATCCCACACCGGGAGGACCATCAGTTAAGAGAAGCCCCAATCCTCTTTCTTCTGCGAGCTTTTGGGATTGCTGCCGCACGAGGGTTACCAGCTTGCCCGAGTTCTCCTGGCCAACCCCCAGTCTCGCATGAATCATAGGCCCGAAACGGGTATCAGATCGAAACCACTGACCACAGGTATTCGGGGGAAAATCGATCGCCTTTTCAGGACAAAGATGGACACAAACACCGCACCCTTCGCATTCAAGGGGATCAACCTCGAAGCCGTCGCTGATTGCGCTCCACCTGCATAAGTCTCTGCATTGACCACAACCGGTACACCTCTGGAGATCAATGACGGCAGTATTTCCTCCCTGGAAATCATGTCCTTCCTTAATTTGTGGGTCGGCTATGAGATGAAGGTCCGCTGCATCCACATCAGCGTCGCAAAGGACCATGTCGGTACCCAAGGAGGCGAACGCCGCCACAAGGCTGGTCTTTCCGGTACCACCTTTTCCACTTATAATAACCAATTCCTTCATTGAGTCCGACCCTCCACTTTTCGCTACTCAGCTACTCGACCAATTAACCATTCGTCTATCTGTCCATTCATCTGCCAGCCCCACTAGCTACCCATAAAATCCAAATCATCTTTTGCTTGTTGAATCAACAAAAGGGATGCGCCATCATCCCAATTCAACGATCTATTCACGGGCCAGCTTTCACTCGCCAATTACCAATAGCTACCCAACAATCGCTTCAATACGATGATACAACTCCAAGAATTGGTCCCTATATTGTGGCATTACTTCAACCAGGAGTTCTCCTTTCGAATAGGTCTCTGCAATACCTCGATCAAAGGGGATTTCCATCAGGACAGGCAGATCCTCCTGTCGGGCATAGGCCTTCACCTGATCATCTCCGATATCAGAGCGATTAATGATCAAGCCCGAAGGGATTTCGAGGATCTTGACCGCCTCAACAGCCAATTTTAGGTCGTGAAGGCCGAACGGTGTGGGCTCGGTAACAAGCAAAATAAAGTCTGCCCCCTTCATGGCAGCGATGACCGGACATGAAGTCCCGGGGGGAGTATCGATGATGGTCACTTTAGCGGGATTGGTGAAAGAACGCACTTTTCTGATGAGCGGGGGTGACATGGCCTCCCCAACCCGCAATCTCCCATGCACAAAATCCAGGCCATCTCTGCTGCCCCTTTCAATCACCCCTAATTCTCGACTCGCCTCGCTGATTGCCTTCTCTGGGCACACCTCCACACAGCCACCGCAGCTGTGGCAGAGTTCATGGAAAGGCAATACCGTTTCACCGATTACAACAATCGCCTTGAACTGACATATTTCCCCGCACTTCCTGCAGAGGGTACATTTTTTTTCGTCCACCACCGGAACTGGTGCTGTGGCTGTTTCCACCTTTTCAATGTTGGGAAGTATAAAAAGATGAGCGTTTGGCTCTTCCACGTCACAATCCAGCAGTTGAACATTCCTTTCAAGCGCAATGGCCAGGTTGGTCGCCACTGTTGTTTTTCCCGTCCCGCCTTTTCCACTGGCAACACTTATAATCATTGCCCGATTATCCTCTTGTCATGTATGTCTCACATTCAGGACATTTGATCTCAAAACAGGGATTGCCGCGCTGGTGAGGTGATTTCTTCCCGCAGTTGGGGCAGATGCATTCTCCTCCCGGGCCCAGGCCCTTGCCTCCACCCCAGCCTCTCCCTTTACCGGATGGGTCTTGGCCTCTCCCTTTCCCTCTGCCTCCAAATCCTTTTCCTTTCGGTACCATCTTTTTACCTCTAACTTCCTTCCTCTTTAGCCCCAATCGCCCGCTTGGCGCCCACAACCCGGCATAAGAAATCCTGAATGAAGAAGATCTCCCTTCCTGTAGGCGTCCAAGACATCCTTTTCGAGGCCACATATCCAAGGTATCACGTTAATGCCTGACCCAGTAAGAAGATCATAAAAGCGGCGCGATATGGCCCCGCATATAAGGATGTCGATGCCCAAGAGGTGGATTTTTAGGCACTTTCTAGTAATGGCCTGCTCTTCCAAATAGATCTCGAACCGACCTACCTCTTTTTCACCTTCCACTTCGAGGACCTTTAGCCTACAAGCAGTATCCAGAACCGGAGATACCTTCCCTTCCCATACAGGGATGCCTATCTTCATGGGAAAAAGCCTTTATGAGAGATATTTCTGTCATCAAAAATCTCGTAGGCCATGCTGTCTGCATTCACTATTCAAAAGTAAGAGCACCGCCCAAGACGCAGGTCGATCTCGGAATCTAAATCTTTCCCGGTCGAACATAAAGCTACCTTCATCTGATTCACATCCCTCTAATAGATACGCTATGCTCATCCTGGATTACCTAGAAAACAGGGCGGGCACGCAGAACAAGTTCGCGTTAAGTACTAACTTCTAGGGTAAGGGTCTTTCATGCCGGGGGATTGAAGATCCGCAACAACTGCCGGGGCCTGCGCAGGTGGGAGCGGGACCCTCAGTACCACAGCAACGATTTACCAATGACCCTCCACATTCGGCCTGTCGGACAAGGGTAATTCACCGTTAAGGTATGACCTTACCGCATCTCTAACCGATCCGCTAGAGTTGCTGGCCACACCAATTTTGCCCGCCTTCAATGCCTTGAATGCATTTGGCCCGCAGAACCCCGTAATTAAGACTTCTGCCCCATTATCGCTCACCATTTTGGCCGCTTGAATGCCGGCCCCCTTTAAGGCATTTATATTTTGTTTGTTATCAAGAACTTCACATTCAAGGGTTTCTGAATCAATGATCAGGACATATGCAGCCCGTCCAAATCTTGGATCGACCTCGGAATCGAGGTCAGTACCCTTGGATGTAACAGCGATTTTCATTTGAGCACCTCCTTATGATCATTCGCTCCCTTGGAGCAAATCCCTCTTCCGTCATATTGTTCCAATGCCTTTTGCAGCGTCTTAAGCGCCAAACGGGCACAATGGATCTTTTGATCAGGGAGCTTTTCAACCTCCTTGTAGAGTGCATCCAGGTCGATCTGTCTTGCCTCCTCCAGGGTCTTCCCTTTTGCTAGATTGACCACAGCAGACCCCGATGCAACAGCTCCCGGGCAACCAAGAACCTGTATCTTGGCGTCATTTATTCTGCCACCCTCTATATTCATGAAGATCTTCATGCTATCTCCACACGGACCGGTGAGATCCGTAACCTGGTCCGCGTCTTCAATCACACCGATACTCTCTCTGTTCCTGAAATATTCAATGGCCTTATCCGAATACCCCGATTCAGAGAGCATTGTGTAGATTTCGTCTTTCAAGTCCTCCTTCCCCATGTTAACCAACCTCTTTCTCAGCTGATAACAGCAGCTATAATAAGTCCTGAGCGCCGCCTCCACAGACCTCATCGTCTCTGATCTTAGGTAGCCTTCCGGCTATCAAGTCTTGGACCACAGGCCTGATCTCAGACCTTGTTGCATCATGATAAACCTCTACTCCCACTTGTCTGAAGCCCATTAAGGGCCGCATGCCGATTCCCCCTACGATAAGCGCCTTTACATTATGGCTTGCCAGGAAATTTACTGGGATCATACATCCCCCCTGGACATGGCCCTGGTTGGGGACAGCGGTCACTCGCTTAATCTCTCCCTCTTCCACGTCCACAAAAGTGAAGACCTCACAGTGACCAAAATGGCCAGCTCTTTGGGCATCCAGACCACCCGGTGCCATACTCGGTACAGCGATTCTTCCATTCTCCATAGAAACAATCCTCCTCAATCTAAAATGCCTCAGGATTTCTGTCTCTTCATCCGAAGATGCCTTGTCTCCCCCTCCATTTGGGAATGAAGAGCCCCTAAGTCAAAGGGCACTTAGCACCTTTTGTGCCAAATTCTCAAGGGAATGGTATCTGGACATAACATATTGAATTAAGGGATATATTCTGAGATGGCCACACTGGTAAGGCAAGAAACACAGGAACAGCTTTTTCACCACTGCAATAAAGGGATGGTTAGTATTGCAATATTGCAATTGTGAGAAATAGGCGGGCGGTAGATTGTCTATATTGGACGACCTGATTATTACTTCGGTATGTGAATAAAGGCTACAGTAGCTGTAGCTAAAAGCTACGATTATATAACAGTTCGATTTTGCTTGGTTATTTTCCTTCCTTTGCATTTATTGCATGATGCTATAGCCAGTTTGCTCATCTTATTCTTGACAGAGAAGAAATACCTGCTTGGGAGAATAAGAGAAATCGGCAATAATTTCAATAACAAAGCCTCATCGTCTGACCCATTGAGTAACTGGCACATCTATTGCTTTTTTAACTAGGCAAGCGGCGCTTAAAGTGACACTGTGACGAATTTCCTGCCCCTGGAAAAGAGAGGAGGTGGTCTGACTTGCATAAGTGATTATGAATGCAGGCACTGCGGTTTTGATCAATGGCCTGAGGAAACGGAAGGGAGCAAGAATAAGGATAAGAGTCTTAAAGTTGCGGCGGGTATGCTGGCCGAAGCTGCCTGAACTGTAAATTACCTTGAAGTTCCAATTTGGATTATAAAGGAGACTAAAGAGATGAAACAAAAAGGACAGAACCCTGAGAACCCCAAAAAAAACAGGGTCATAGGCTTTAAGGTGCTTGAGGAGGAATGTATCTGGATGAAGGCACGGGTCGTTAATTTCAGAACGTGTGACAATGCCTATGATTGCTACAATTGTCCGTTCGACAAGGCAATGAGAAAGGCGATGGGCCTGGAACCATCCAGACAAAGAGAAGGGGGGGAGCCCGAATGGGTAGGGCGGCTGAAAAGGGATTATCACGGCGCCGTTCGACCATGTCGCCACGCCTTGACAGGACGTATTAGTGCTCCGAAGATATGCACCATGAATTACGAGTGTTACCACTGTCCATATGATCAGATGCTGGATGATCTTGATATCGGGGGGCTCATTGAGGCCCCAAGTTACAAATTGGTTTCAGGATATCGCATGGCTCAAGGCTTTTATTATCATATGGGCCACACTTGGGCACGTTTCGAACACGGCGGGCGTGCACGAGTAGGGCTTGATGATTTTCTTGTCAAGCTTTTCGGCGCAGCTCGAGCACTTGATCTTCCTCCCTTGGGGGCCGGTCTGAAACAAAACCAGGTGGGATGGACCTTTGGTCGAAATGGTCACAAGGCAGCGGTCTTGGCCCCTGTGACAGGAAAAGTGCTCGCAGTGAACCACAAGGCAAAAGAGCATCCTGAAATTACCCATCACAATCCTTATCAGGAGGGATGGCTATTTATCCTGGAACCGGAGTTCCCAAAACGCAATTTGAAAGGGTTATACTTTGAAAAGGAGAGCTTCACTTGGATGGAGCATGAGGCTCAAGCGTTGATGGGACTTATGGGGGCCGACTATCAACAGCTGGCTGCCACGGGTGGCGAAGCCATTGATGACGTCTTCGGCAGATTCCCTGATCTAGGATGGGAAGACCTGGCCAAGACCTTTCTTAAGACCGGGAAGGTTTAGAGGCCCCTTTCAGAAAGCCCTTGAAATCGCTGGAGCAGTATCTGCAAAAATAGAGGGGAGACCGGTCTAAATCCTGGAGGTTTCCAGAGAAATGCATCAGGCATTTCTCATCCGTGCAATGAACCAGGCCAAAGAGATGCCCCAGTTCATGGAGAGCCACCTTGGAGGCCCTTTCAAGGCAAAGGGCCGTAGGTACGGTGGAACCCTCGGGATTCTCCCTTAACCTGTAAAGCGAAACCAGTCCAAATTTCCCACCCTGCTTTGCCTCGCCAAAAACATGGGTGAGTATAGGAATGAAGACGTCCAGATCGAGTATCGCGATGACTTTGTCGTAATCAGAGAAGGTCTCCTGTTCAAGTCTTTTGATAATAGTGCCTGCATTGTATTGGAGTCGATGTCTGTCCAGGGCATATTCCGGTGGGGCCAGCGCTGGGTGAACATCTGTGTTGAGGCTTGTGTAGCCCTGGATATGTGCTGCAATGCTCTTGGATGCAATTTCGGGGACGCGTCCCAGGGGTACCACCCCTATACGGATGTCAGCCATTGGGTGCCTGATACCAACAATCAAGAACTCGGCCTTCTCATATTATACCTCTTGATTACCTTGTGAAGGGTGACTCGATTTATGTCGAGGATGGCCGCGGCCCTGGTGATGTTCCATTCGCATTCAGCTAAGATCCCCTGGATATACTCCTTTTCCATCTCGCGCAGCGATCGCGCTTTTAGAGCTGGAGGAGCTGCTGAACGAAGGAACAAAAAATCCTCAGTCCCAAGAGTCCTGGACTTGGATAAGACCACGGCCCGCTCGACGGCATTCTCCAGTTCCCTGACATTCCCAGGCCAATCATAACCCTTCAAGAGTTGGGTCGCATCCGGAGTGACGCGATCTACCTTTTTCGTGGTTTCATGGCTATATTTTTGAAGGAAATGCTGGACCAGTAGTGGGATGTCCTCTTTTCTCTCTCTCAAAGGGGGAACCCGTATTGTGATCACATTGATCCGATAGAAAAAGTCTTCCCTGAAACTTCCTTCAGCAACATCTTTTTCAAGATCTCTCCGAGTGGCCGAAACCAAACGGAAATCCACATTAACCGGCTCTCTCTCTCCGACTCTGGTAATCTTCTTCTCTTCCAAAACTCGCAGGAGGTCCACTTGCATCTTGCGGCTGATCTCACCCACTTCGTCCAGAAACAGGGTCCCTCCGGAAACCACCTCCAGAAAACCTTTTCGGCCATGGATCGCGCCGGTAAAGGCTCCCCTTTGATGACCAAAAAGCTCACTCTCTAGAAGCGAATCGGGCATTGCCCCGCAATTGATGGCAATGAAAGGGCCATTGGATCGTTTGCTCTTGGCGTGGATGGCCTTGGCTACCAGTTCCTTTCCACTGCCGGTCTCTCCAAGTATTAGAATAGAAGACTCACTCGCTGCAATCTCCGGGATAAGTCCGAAGATCTCTTCCATGGCGGGAGACTGCCCGATGATGTTGTCGAACCGGGTCTTTTCCTCTAGCTGGCCTTTGAGATACCGGTATTGTGACGCTAATTCGTGCTGACGGGCTGCCTTCTCCACCACGAGGGAAAGTTGGTCTGGTTTGAAGGGTTTGAGCAGGTAGTCACTGGCCCCCATTTTCATGGCCTGCACGGCAGTCTCAATAGAGCCATATGCTGTCATGATAACGACAATCGTATCAGGGTATTCTTCCTTCACCCTCTCCAGAAGTTCAATCCCGCTCATTCCGGGCATTTTTATATCAACAAAGATAAGCTCAAAGGGCAGTTCTCTTAGTTTTTCCAAGGCTTCTGGACCTGATGAAGCCGTCTCAACTTCGTGGCCATATTTTTTAAACCACTGGAAAAGGGATTCTCGAACGATCATTTCATCGTCCACAACCATGATGGCCATTTTCTGATCCATAACATTCCTCCCACAATTACCGGCAAAGGCTATCCTAAGGGAAAGTCCAAAATAAAGGAGCTCCCTTTGCCCACTTCGCTCTCGACCCGAATATGCCCTTTATGCGTCTTTACCACACCATGCACAATGGAGAGTCCAAGCCCAGTGCCTTCACCTTCCTCCTTGGTAGTGAAAAAGGGATCAAAAATGTGGTCTAAGTCCTTCTTGTCTATCCCGCATCCTGTATCCGCGATTGTTATTCGGGCGTACTTACGAGAACTGTCGGGTTTGGAACTTATATCCACCTGCCCACCCTCCGGCATAGCTTCAATGGCGTTGAAGACCAGGTTGAGAAGGCATTGTTGCAACTGGTTTGGGTCCCCGCAGACGACCAGCGGTCGCAGGGAAAATTGAGAGTTTATCCGGATATTCTGAAGCTCCATCTTGTGCCCTGTTAAGGCGACGACCTGCCCCAGGATTTCATTGAGGTCAACCTCCTTAAACTCCTTTGAGGATGCTCGAGCAAAGGATAGGAGCCCCGTTACAATTTCACCGCACCGTTCTAGTTCCTTAGACATCATAGAAAGATATCTCCGGAACTTCTCCAGATCTTCTGGGCTCGGGTCACCTTCACCCAAGATTTCTTGCATGAGATGGCTGAATGTCAGTAGCCCCTGTATCGGGTTGTTGATCTCGTGAACGCAACTAGAGACCAATTTGCCTAGTGATATCAACCGATCTTCCTGGATGAGCTTCCTGAGGTCGGCCTTCAGTGCCTTCGCTCGTTTCTCCCATCGGGATGAAAGGTCTTCAGTTATATCCCTCCACACCTCGATGATGCGTACGATTTCACCAGCCTGGTCTTTAACAGGATAGGTCACCATATCGCAGTAGATTACTTGACCACTGGAGATCGTATGTTCATGAATCGCTTGGGCAGACTCTCCGGTTTTCAAAGTCATGGCCAAAGGACATTCCAGCCCCGGTCGAGACCTGGAACAGGGGGCATCAAGACCATGGGTGACTTTGTAACAGTATGCACCTATGACCTCGTCCTTAAACTTGGTCACAGCCTCCAGGTAGGCATCATTTGCATCAGCAATCGTGAAATCCGGGTTCAAAACCACAGTCCTTTCGTTTGCCTGCTGGATGAGAAAGTCTGAAGCCCCTTTCTCAAGGGCAACCTGTCGTTTCGTAAACTGCAAACTCTGATTCATTATCAATAGATTCATCAGCAATCTGCTTACATCGTGCTCCAGCACCCCCACACCCCTTGGCCGCTCCCTTATAAGATCGAGGAGGACATCTTTCCTTCCAGTCAATTCAATTACGCCGTCGAGGGCCTTGATCTTGAAGAGATCCTGGAAAACGGTGGTGGTGTAAATCCCCTTCTGCCGAGCAAGGCGAAGCCCTTCGGCTTCTGGGTCGATATCGCAAACGCCTGCCAATTTAATATCCAAATAGGGGAAGGGCTCCTTCTCCAAGATCTCAAAAAGCTCCAGGAAGAACTTGCAATCCTGCTTTCCCCCCACAATGGCAAGCTTGAGGGAAAATTTCTGGGAATCGTAATCGACTGCCTCGCTCTTTTCGGCCATGGGAATTCTCCTTACCTTATCGAATAATTAGCAGCTTCGTTCCATTATGAGCATACACCAGCAGGTCTCAAGAAGCAACAGAGCCAAAAGGGAATATATATAGATATTCTATGGGCCTCCAGAAATTGCCCATCAAATAGCCGAAGATACAGGGTAGAGATGAATAAGGCACATCAATAAAATACACCATGAAATCTTTGGGCATTGAAATTGCAAAAAGCAAGATATATGCAATAGGGGAAGACTTCGAGATCTAGACAAGACAAAAGACCCCTTAATTAGGAGGAGAGCTGATGCAAATTTCAAGAATTCTTAAGGGACTGGTGCTGACCGCTGCAAAGGATGTCTCTGTGTTGGACGTACGAATCGGCCTGAGATACACGGCAGTGCATCTGGATAGTGGTCAGGTAGGCCTTGCATTTACCTTCCATAGAGACTCGACGCGCGGCTGTAGTGCTCTCAGAGACATGGGTGCACTGGCGGGGAAAAAGGCCTCTGAATTACTCACCCTGTTTGACTCAAAAGAGAAGATAGCACTTGCGGTTGCGTTGGCCACCGTTAATGCCCTTTCCAACACGACAAAAGAGGGACTCGTTGAAGGGGATGTCCTTGAACATCTCTGCCTCAGTCCAAATGACAGGGTCGGGATGGTAGGGTATTTTGCACCAATGGTTTCAACGCTCCGTAGAAGGGCATCATCCCTGATGATTTTTGAGCAAATAGATAGACCGGAAGGGGGCATCTTGCCTGAAAGAGAGGCTTACAAGCACCTACCCAAATGCCAGGTGGCTCTCATCACCTCGACATCTATTATAAACCATACCATTGACAGGATCCTTGATGCAGCTAATCATTGTCGAGAGGTTGTGCTGCTGGGTGCCTCCACCCCTTTACTCTCCGAAGCTTTTGCAGAGACACCCGTAACACTTCTATCTGGCGTTGTTGTGATAAGGCCCCAGGAAATCATGCGCATTGTGAGCGAGGGGGGTGGAATGCGGGTCTTCAAGAATTATATCTGTAAAGTTAACTTGCGTTTAAATTAGTAGATTCCTAGTTTGGGAGATAGTCATGTTTAAATTATTGCTGGTGACCCCTAATA
>CAYVMN010000062.1:0-21037 GCA_964452575.1 uncultured Desulfobacteraceae bacterium
GTCCAAGGCCAGGGCGAACGGTGTGATGGCTTTGGCCACCGTATAACCGAAGAAGGCCCACTGGGGCCGGGAGTGACAGCCCATGCAACTCATCTCGTGGATATCTTTGCCAACCATAAGGGTTTCCCTTTTAACAGGGCCTTTCACCTCAGGGGAAACCACGCCAAATTTTTCTACCCAGTAAGCCTCCAGGGCCTTTAGCCTTTTTTCATCATCCTCATCGGCGTACTCCTTTACCATCTTCTGGTATCTGGAGTACGATACAATCTTTGTCCCCTCTAGGAGCAAACCGGAGAACATAATAAGGGCCAGAATAATGATGGCATAACGGTCCATGGCATTGGTTACAAGCCGCGGCACCTTCAAGACAAAGCGACGGTAAACGGCAATAGCTATTCCCACTATAACCATTAAGCCGAACAAATCCCTCATAAACATAAATGGATTGATCGTTGAGTAATAGTCTGCAAATAAACTGGAACTTATATATTTCTCTAAGGCATGCATCAGAAGGAGTAGCGTGAAACCGACATATATGCAGATATGCATGAGCCACCTGAGGGAGTCCTGCCGAAACACTCTTGCCTGCAAGAGCACATCGAATAGAAAGACCTTGAGCAGCGCAAGAATTTTCATGCTGAATAAGCTCAAGGTAATCCCCTTAATCGCCCCGGAAAGCCGCACCGAGGCAGGGATTTTCTTGGCTCCAATATTGATATTGTAACGGAACCACGTTGATATCTTATAGATGAAACCCAATCCGAAAACCGCTAAGGCAACGTAAAACGAAATAGAGAAAAACATAGGCCTTTTATCCTAAAGCTATATTACATTAATCCCTATTGCCCTGGCTTCAGGGCGCTGAATTGTTACAAATCGAGAATGATGGTTTACCTAAAGGGCCTTTTCAAGTCAAGGAAATTCTCTCCTTCTTAAGCACTTGATCCTCCAAATCTTTTGTGGTCTAATAGAGTTACTGCATCCATTCAAATGACCGTTAAAAGGAGAGGTAGCCTGTATGCTTTCCGAAGAATCAAAAGACATAAAGACCGGAGATCCTTTCCGGAACCTAGGGAATTATCAGGCCCTTCTTCAGAGTGTCACCGATTATGTCATCGCCATCAACCGAAGTTATCAGATTATTATGGCAAACGATCTTTTCAAGAATAAGTTCGACATGCAGCCGGGTGATTATTGTTACAGGCTTTGGAAGAACCGCGATCAGAAGTGTGAAAATTGTCTGGTAGAGAAATCATTCCTGGATGGTAAGCTTCATTGGAGTGATGAAGCGGTGGTAATGAAGGATGGCAAGACCGCGCTGATACGTGCCACATCAACTCCGGTAACGAACAGGAGAGGAGATATTATTTACGTCCTTGAGACTGGTACAGACATTACAGAAAAGGCCAACCTTCAAAGACAGCTTCATGGGATAGAAGGCAGCCTCGGGGAGATCTTGGCCGATCGTTTGAAGGAGCTACACAAATCCGAAGAGAGATACCGGACCATATTTGAGCGCTCTCGTGAAACAATTCTCCTTACCGATGCGGACGGAAAGATCCTGGAAGTGAACCGGGCTGGGGTTGAGATGTTCGGCTTCGATAAGAAGAGAGAACTCCTGTCACTGAATTCCGCAAAGGGCCTCTTTGAAGACCTAGACCATCTTCGCCAGTTGCAAAATAGACTCTTTGAAGATGGGTTCGTTGACGAATTTGAGACCCGCCTCCTGGGAAAAGGAGGCCGTGCCTTTGACGCCCTGATTGCATCGAACGTCATCGTAGACCGGCTTGGAGATTTTACCGGTTACGTGTTGATGGTCAGGGATGTCACAAAGAGAAGGGTGGCCCAGAAGCAAATAGAGGCACGGAATATTCGGCTTTCTGCTCTCAATTCCATCTCAACAACGGTCAGCAGCAGCCTCGATTTGGATGAGGTGTTGAATCGGACCATCGATAAGATCCTTGAGATCCTCGGATCCGAGTGCGTCAGGATCTACCTCTTGGACGGCAGCCAGCAAATCCTCCAGCTCAGGGCCCACAAAGGCCTCTCAAATCAATTCATCCATATGAACCACGTCAAATCCCGTAAGGTTGGAGACGGATTTCTGGGTCAGGCGGTTCAGACCGCAACGGTTAGAGTTGTAGATAATTTGCAGCCTGAAGCAGATCCTTACGCCGGGTTTCTCTTAAAGGAGGGCTTCAAGTCCACCATTTACATCCCGCTTGTCTCCAAGGGTGAATCCGTTGGAGTGATGTGCGTATCCAGCAGGTCGGCCTTCAGGTTTTCAGAAGAATACGTGGAGTTCCTGACTGCCATCGGCAACCAGATAGGAATCGCAATCCACAATGCGAATCTCTACGAAGATACCAAAAAGGCCTATCAGGAGCTAAAAGAGGCCAAGGAACAGGTCATTCGGTCAGAAAAGTTGGCCTCACTGGGTAAACTGGCCGCCACCATTGCCCATGAGATAAATAACCCCCTGGCTGTGATCCTGACCTATATCCGGTTGATGATGAAGCTGGCAAGCCGGGATCAATTTCGGCCTGATCGAATGGAAGACGTCTCCCGCTATCTGGTTACAATGGAGTCAGAAACTGCCAAATGTGGAGAGATAGTAAAGAATCTTCTTACCTTTTCCCGCCAGTCAGAGATAAAAATAAGGCCTCACAATGTCGAAGAAATTGTTGACAAGACCTTGGCCCTCATCGACCATGAACTGGCAATAAAAGGGATAGGGCTTGTCAAGAAGGTTGAAACCGATCTTCCTCCAGTCCATGGGGACTTTCGGCAGATTCAACAGGCCCTTCTGAATCTCTTGAGTAATGCCTCGGAGGCCATAACAATAGGGGGCACCATCACGGTGTCAGCCAGCCGGTCCAGGGGAGAGGATTTCCTGAAGGTGGAGATCTCGGATACGGGATGCGGTATCCCGGAAGAAGACATTGAAAGGATCTTTGAACCCTTCTTTACCACCAGGGAGGAGGGAAAAGGTGTAGGCCTCGGCCTTTCTGTTGCTTATGGGATCATTGCCCGGCACGGCGGCTCCATTGAGGTAAGAAGTGAGCCCCAGAAAGGCAGTACATTCACTGTTCGACTCCCCACCAAATGAGAGATGAGACCCACGGAGGGCACTTTAAAAAAGGGTAGCTAACTATACATGTGGAAGATTCTCCACAGCTTCCTGAGGGAGCTTCAATTCCACAACCCTGGAGGTAGAGGCACATGAGCAAACAACCCTCTGTTCTTGTTGTTGATGACGAGTCACTCATGAGAGAGGCCTTGAGTGACTGGCTCAGGGAAGACGGATATGAGATCGGTCTGGCGGCAAGTGGAGATGAAGCCATCGCCAAGGCCCAAGAGAAGACCTGGGAAGTAATACTGCTCGACCTTAAAATGCCAGGCATGGACGGCCTTGAGGCCTTGAGGCGACTCAAGGAAGCTACTCCCGACTCTGAAATCATAATGATGACGGCATATGCCACCATTGACACTGCCGTTCAGGCCATGAAGGAGGGGGCCTTTGATTATCTGGTAAAGCCTTTCGACCCCGATGAGATCGAAATGCAGATAAGAAAGATAATGTCTCACAAGGAACTGGTCCTTGAGAACATCCTGCTTCGTAAGAAGCTGGAAGAAAAATACCACTATGATGAGATCATCGGAAAAAGCGACGCCATGCAGGAGATCTTTAATTTGATCAGAAGGGTGGCCCCCACAGATTCCACAGTACTCATAACGGGTGAGAGCGGCACAGGCAAAGAGCTGATCGCCCAGGCCGTCCATGCCAACAGTAAACGGTGTTATATGCCTTTCATTGCCGTAAGCTGCGGAGCACTGCCAGATACCCTCCTGGAGAGCGAACTTTTTGGTTATGAAAAAGGCGCCTTTACAGGGGCAGAACACACCAGGCGCGGCCGGTTCGAGATGGCGGACGGCGGGACCCTGTTCCTGGACGAGATCGGAGATATCAGCCTGAAGACTCAGGTGGGCCTGCTGAGGATCCTCCAGGAAAAGGAATTCAACCGTTTGGGGGGGGAGCATGCCATAAAGGTGGACGTCCGCATCCTGGCCGCCACAAACCGCGATCTCAAAAAGGCCATTAGAGAGAATCGATTTCGACAAGACCTCTACTATCGCCTCAATGTGATCTCGATCCATGTCCCCCCTTTGAGAGAGAGAAAGGAAGACATCCCCTTGCTGGCGGAGGGGGCCGTACGCAAGTATTGCCTCGAGATGAATAGGGATGTGGTGAGAATCTCCCCTTCTGCAGTTGAGCTGCTCATGGATTACGACTGGCCCGGAAATGTCAGGGAATTGGAGAACATCATCGAAAGGGCCCTTGTCGTTGGTCAGGGAAAAGAGATCTCGGTCGAAGACCTACCCTTTTCACGAAAGGAATTTAGGCCCGAAGAATTTCCAAAGTCACTAAAAATGATGGAGAAGATGCATATTGAAAGGATCTTGAAAGAAGGTAACTGGAACATCAGTAAGGTGGCGCGCGAGCTGGATATCGATAGACAGACCCTCTACAACAAGATGCAGAAATATGGGATCCGAAAGGGGGAATCCTAGATCCTTTGTCAAGGTCTATCACCATCTGCCCCATCGGTCTTGTTGAGGAAGATATCATTGATCGGATTGCGGAGTGTATTCGGTCCCGATGCGGCATTCCATGCGAAGTGCTGAATTCAAGTGTCCCCCTCCACTATGCCTATGACAAAGGCAGGTCCCAGTACAATTCAAGCCTGATGCTGAAACGGCTTGGTGAGCATTGCCCCAGATCCTTCAGGGTCCTGGGGGTTACAAACCTTGATCTTTATGTCCCTGCGTTCAAATATGTCTATGGATCGGCCCAGATCGAAGGGCAATGCGCTATAATCTCATTGCACCGGCTTCGGCCACAATTCTATGATGAGCCACCGGAGCCCCATCTTCTGATGACCCGGATCGAAAAGACTGCCCTCCACGAGATTGCACACAGCCTCGGTATGATCAATTGTAGAGACAGGAGATGTGTCATGTACTCCTCCACCCGGATTACAGACACTGACCTAAAAAAATCAGTCTTTTGTCGAGCATGCCATGACCTCTTTGGGTGGCACCTCAGGCGATCTCTTGCCTCTCCCCCTTTCTAATCGTCGAGATTTTTGACATTATGTCCATATTTTCGGCAACCACTTTATCAGATGCAAAATCAGATACTTATCCAGGTTGAGTCCCTCGCCATGGAGATTTATGCCGAATTTTTCGGCAACAAAGTACTCCTCCCCCTCTCTTCCATATGCTACGCATAAGGCCTTAATAACCTTTTAAATCAAAAAGTTAAATCGCTAATTTAAAGTTAATTCAAAGTTCTAAAACGAACTGGCACAAGATTTGCGCTAACTTAGGAAAAAGATTATGGCATCGACCATTGCAAAGTAAGGAGGTGGGGATGGGAACCAAGGATAAGGGGGTATCCATGAAAATTGTTCCACCAGGAAGAAAGAAGTGTGTATGGATGGAAGCTGGTGTGGTCTCATACAAGCTCTGCGACAATAATTATGATTGTCCCACCTGTCTGTACGACCACGCAATGCAGGCCAAAGTCGCCCGTCAGAAAGAGGCGGTAATGACGGAACCAGTGGAAGTGTCGTTAGACAGATTCACCCAGACCTGGGTGGAAAGGATGATGCTGCTTCCTGCTTCACAACGTAAGTGCCGCTATATGATTACCGGCGAGGTAGGACGTAAGCTCTGTCCAAATGCCTATGAGTGCGGCAGCTGCTCCTTTGACCAGATGATGCAAGGGCGCATGCAGGCCGAACCCCTTCCTGTTCAGGCCCTGTCCGATGCATTAGGCTTTGATCTGGCCGAAGGCACCTTCTATCATGAGGGCCACACGTGGGCCAAACCCGAATATGGCGGACGGGTAAGGGTGGGCCTCGACGATTTCGCCCAGAGGCTTCTGGGGAGCCTGACTGCCATTCAAATACCAGATGTGGGGCGCCAAGTGAGACAGGGCAAGGTGGGATTCTATGTGAGGCGAAATGGCGATCGCATTGGGCTCCTCTCTCCTGTGGATGGCGTGATATTGCGCACCAACCATCGGGTGCTCGACAATCCCAAGCTGATTAACGAGTCTCCCTATGAACAGGGGTGGCTATTTATCGTTGAGCCAACTGGGCTTCGCAAGAACCTGAAGGGTATGTACTATGGGGAAGAGGCGCATACCTATATGGCCGAGGAAAAGGAGAGACTCTTCTCTATGGCCAGTGAAGGATCCAGGATTGCCGCAGACGGAGGAGAGCCTGTGGAGAACATCTTGGGAGAGATGGAAGAAAAAAGGAGGGCCGAGTTTGTAAGGACCTTTCTCAAGACCAAGACGTGATATCCAGGGCTCCTGCCTTCCAAACGGGCGGGAGCCCCTTTCCCGGCCTAGTCTCGTCCTCCGCTTAACCTATCCAAGAGCAAGGTATAAAGATCACGCACCTTGAGATCCAGCTCAGCGGTCTGTTGTGCGCATGTGAGGTGAATCTGACACTTGGGACAGGCAGTGACGAGGGTGTGTGCGCCTGTAGCCAAGGCCTCCTTAAGCCTTCCGATCTGCATCGCCTTCGAACAGCTGGAACATTCCATCCAGGCGCTTGTCCCACAGCACAGGGCATTTTCCCTGCTCCGTTCCATTTCCAGCAGTTTGATTCCGGGAATAAGCCCAAGAAGCTCACGAGGGGGGCCATAAATACCTGCCAGCCGCCCCAGCCGGCAGGGATCCTGGTAGGTAATGTCTCCATCTTCGGGTGGCTCAAAGGATAATCCTGACCCCGGCAGTTCCCTTGCCAGAAATTGGGTCAGATGGAGGACTTCAAATGGGAGCATCCCAACATACTTTGGATAATGGTCCCTGAATGTCACGTAACCTTCAGGGCAACTGAATATAACCGTCTTGGCGCCTGAGGCAATTATTACCTCCATGTTTCGCTCAGCCAACCGTTTGAAGGTGGCCGTATTTCCGCTCCAAAAGGCGTCGTGCCCGCAGCATCGTTCGTCATTACTGATAACAGGTTCTACCCCCATCCTATTCAGCAGCCTGAGCACACTGCGCCCGGCCTCAAGCGACCCCACACCGAGGTAACGAAACGTCACGTCAAAATAGGGCAGGCAGCCTACAAAATAGAAGTACTCTCCTGTTTCATGAAAAGCGCCTACCCCCTCTGCCCACCCAGTGCGCCTCTGTTTGATGTCTCGGGTCTGCAGGTTGGCCACGGTCTGGAGAATACCATGGTGGCTTTCCAGGGGAAGGTTCCCCTCTTTCCTGGCCTCTTCCCTGTAAGACCGGTTGAATTCAGGAAAATCGATCTCTACAGGACAGCGGGAACTGCACCGCGCACAGGTCAGGCATGCCCAGAGTTCACGGCTCTGCAGCAGGTGCCCACCTGGATCTATCATGGCCCGTTTAATGATCTGTCTTGGTGAGAAGGCAGGAAGTTCGCGGCTTACAGGGCAGCTTGCCGTGCATACACCACACTCCATACAATAGTTTATCTGCCTCTGAGTAAGTGGCACGGCTTGCTCCATATTGCAGACCCCCATCTGTTTAGTGATGTGCGTGTCAAGCCTTTGGACGGTTTCCTTATTTATCATAGGGTGGACGTCTCAAGGCAGGTATACTTATCACGAAGGAGACCATTTCTGTCAAGCCAAAAACTCCGCAGTGAAATTCCCTCACAAAAAAAACTTGACAAATAGCTGAGGCAGGGATAGGTACACGACACTTTGAGAGGGTTTTCCATCGGAGGAAATGCGTTCTCGATACTTATCCAAAGGCAAGCGGTGTAATAAAATGGCAAAAGAGAGAAAAAAGGGTAAGATAGTGATCGACAGAGAACGGTGTAAAGGTTGTCACATGTGCATCGAGTTCTGTCCGAACCATATGATCGAGGTCGATGAGTCGCTCAACAAAAAGGGCTACTCGCCGGCTCGGTTCAAAGAAAACATTAATGAGGGCGAAAAGGGTTGCGTCGGGTGTGCACAGTGTGCGACCGTATGCCCTGATGTCGCTATAGAGGTGTATCGTGCCAAGTGAAAAGATGTTGATGAGTGGCTCTCATGTGGTCGGAGAGGCCGCGGTACGGGCCGGATGCCGTTACTACTTCGGTTATCCCATCACGCCGCAGAACGAATTGCCTGAGTACCTTTCTGCGCGGATGCTGGACGTAGGGGGGACCTTCATTCAAGGCGAGAGCGAGATCGGCTCCATTAACATGGTGTTGGGCGCCTCGGTTGCAGGTGGCCGCGCCATGACCTCCTCCTCATCGCCTGGCATCTCCCTGAAGCAGGAGGGGATCTCCTATATGGCCGGAATGGAAATCCCGGGGGTTATTATCAATATGATGAGGGGTGGTCCCGGCCTGGGCAATATCGCGCCCTCGGCCGCAGACTATTTTCAGGCCACTCGGGGCGGTGCCCATGGAGACTATCGGACACCCGTCCTGGCCCCGGCCGGATGCCAAGAACTGGCTGATTTGACCTTTGTTGCCTTTGACCTTGCGGACAAATATCGTACCCCGGTCTTGATACTGGGCGATGGTCTGATGGGCCAGGTCATGGAACCGGTCGTCTTCCCCGACTTCATCGATCTTGATAATCTGCCCAAGAAGGACTGGATCCTTGACGGCTGCGAAGGACGAGAACCCAGGGCCATCTTCTCCATGCTCCTGGGTCAGAAAGGGGAGCTCTATTATCACAACATGCACTTGCAGGAAAAATATGACAAGATAACGGCCAAAGAGCAGAGATGGGAGGTCAACTGCCCGGAAGAGGCAGAAATGTTTGTGGTCGCATATGGTACGGCCGCACGCATAGCCGAGAGCGCTATCCAAGAGCTTGAGGCCGAGGGAATGACCCTTGGATTGTTTCGGCCCATTACCCTGTGGCCCTTCCCAAAGCTGCCCCTACGCGAGCTGTCCAGGAAGGTTAAGAAGGTAGCTGTATTCGAGTTCAGTGCGGGTCAAATGATAGAGGACGTGGTTCTTTCCGTCGGTGAGAGGGCAGAAATTTGGTTTCATGGTCTGCCAGGCGGCATCATTCCCACTCCAGCGGAGGTGGGAGACTTCCTGCGTTCAGCCGCGAAAGGCGATGGAAAAATAGGCCGGAGGATTGACGTATGAGCCAAGAACTTGCATTCAAAAAGGTCTTTGGTTGGCCAGAATCTCTGAAGTACACCCCTACCCATTATTGCCCGGGCTGTGGCCACTCCATTGCCCACCGCCTGGTGGCTGAGTGTCTGGATGAAATGGGTCTAAGGGGCAAGACCATAGGGGTCCCTCCGGTGGGATGCGCTGTGCTGGCTTACAACTACTTCAATTTTGACATGGTGGAGGCACCACACGGAAGGGCCTTGGCCGTGGCTACTGGCATCAAGCGGGTTCACCCGGACAAATTCGTGCTTAGCTACCAGGGTGATGGTGACCTGGCAGCCATCGGCACAGCCGAGACCATCCACGCAGGTAACCGGGGGGAGAGGATCTCCACCATATTTATAAATAACGCCATATATGGAATGACAGGAGGCCAGATGGCACCAACCACCCTCCTGGGCCAAAGAGCCACAACAGCACAGGGCGGACGAGATCCCAGGTTACACGGACGTCCCATAGACATCTCGCGGATGCTGGCAATATGCGACGGGGTGGTCTACATAGAACGGTGCTCGCTTACCAGCATCAAACAAATCCGCCGGGCCAAGAAGGCCATCAAGAAGTCATACCAGTGCCAGTTGGACGACCTGGGCTTCTCCATGGTGGAGTTGCTATCTCCCTGCCCCACAAACTGGAAGCTTTCCCCTAAGGCTGCCTGGGCATGGGTGAATGATGAGATGGTCAAAACCTATCCCCTTGGTGTCATCAAAGACGCCACTGGATACGAGGATAAAAAGGGCGAAAAATGATTACCCGAACTACTTTTGCAGGCTTTGGGGGCCAGGGCGTTCTGCTTATGGGTTATGTCCTGTGTCACGGAGGAATGTATAAAGGTCTTAATGTTACCTACTTTCCATCATACGGAGCTGAAATGCGGGGGGGCACGGCCAATTGTACCGTTACCCTATCAGACAAGAAGATCGCGTCTCCAGTGGCATCAAGACCGGACGTGCTTGTGGCAATGAACTTCCCGTCTTTAGAGAAGTTCGAAGCCACCGTGGCTGAAAAAGGTAAGGTCTTCCTCAATTCCTCCCTTTTCAAAGAGAGGCCGTCCCGACAAGACATTGAAATACTTCAGGTCCCGGTAATGGAATTGTCTCAAGAAGTAGGCTCCCGACGTGGGGCCAATATGGTCATGATCGGAGCGGTCTGCGCCAAGACAGGGCTTCTCAGCCTGGATGAGACCATAAAGGGGATGCAGGGGGCGCTCAAAGGCAGAGAAAAATTCTTCGAGGAGAACCAAAGGGCCATTGAACGGGGCTTTGCCTTTGTTGTCGGTGGAAGCTGATCACTCCCTTAATAGCTCCCGCATATACCCGTAACCTCCCAGAATCTGGATGGCATCCAGTGCCGCCTTCGTACCCATGATAGAGGCATAGTATTTTGCGATGGAGGCCTGTATCTTCATCTTGGTTTCCTCAAGGTCTTATTGTCTACTCCTTGCCGTACCTGTCCCTCAAGACCCTCTTGAGGATTTTTCCTCCAAAGGTTCCCTTTGGGAGTTCATGAACAAAGACAACCGAGGTAGGCTTCTTGTAGCTTGCCAGGTGTTGCCGACAGTGATCAATGACATCTTTTTCAGTCAGTCGAGTCCCCTTCCTGGGCACAACGATTGCCAGGATCGACTCCCCCCATTTGGGGTGGGGTACGCCTATAACGGCCCCTTCAGCTATGTCCGGGTGATAGGAAAGGACCTCTTCTATCTCATGCGAGTATACATTAAGCCCTCCAGTCTTTATCATGTCCTTTAGACGGTCTACCATGTAGAGATATCCCAGGTCATCATATTTGCCCACATCGCCGGTATGGAGCCATCCTCCTCTAAGGGTGTTCTTTGTCTCCTCGGCATTCTTATAATACCCCTTGAATACCGTCGGACCCCTTACGATGATCTCCCCCTCTTCCCCCACCGGCATGTCCCGGTCATTTTCATCGACAATGCGTACCTCAGTGCACATGTAAGGCTGGGCCACACTGCCCCATTCCCTGGGTTTGTCCCAGGGCTTTAAGACGGTTACCGCCGGAGAGGCCTCGGTGAGGGCATAAGATCCATAGAGCTCCCCATTGGGCCAGAGATACTTCTCTACCTCTTCTTTGAGGCCGGGATGCAGAAATCCCTGGCTCGACAACCACCGCCTTATGGATGAGGTGTCTCTTGGACGTCGCTTGTTGGCCTCGAGCAGCATGCGAAAGATGGTGGGGTTGCCGGTGATAAAGGTGGTTCGCTCCTTCTCCACAACGTCTAGGTATCTATCAGGGTCAAAGGTCTTACTTCCGATAAAGGTCCCCCCTGCATACATATAGGCCAGAAAGCGGCTTAGTGCCGCCGTATGATACATCTGCATGGGATAATAGATCCTGTCCTCAGGGGTCGGGCTCTGGTTCTCAGTAGTTACACAGATAATATTCCATAGGAGCCCCTTGTGTGTGAGAATGGCCCCCTTGGGAGTACCCGTGGTTCCTCCTGTAAAGATGATAAAGGCCTCATCCTCTTCTACCAGATCACTGACATAATCTTCATCACTCGCCCTAGCGAGGAGTTCTTCATAGTCGAGGGCAAATCCGGGCGGCTTTCCTCCCATACATACGAAACTCTTGATTTCGGGCAGGCGGTCATGTATCTCTTCTGCCTCCCCGGCAAAATCGCGGTGAAATACCAAGACCTCTGAGTCGGTAAACTCGGCCTGGTAGCAGATCTCATCCAGAGTGCCTCTTGAAGTAAGCGGCGTGGTAACAGCACCCAGCTTCAGATGCGCCAGGTACACCTCCATCAATGGGATGCAGTTGTTTGAGAGGGTGGCCACATGGGTTCCTTTATCCGTCCCCAACCCTCTCATGGCGTTGGCAAACCTGTTGACCCTCCCACTGAGTTTTCCATAGCTAAGGGCTCCTTCATCGTCCATGCATGCGATCTTGGCTGGAAACTTACGGGCGGAGCGGGCAAAGGCCTCACCAAGAGTCATTTCCATAGGATGCTCCCTTTCTTTTTCTATCATTTTAGCCCTTTTCCGATCCGGCGTTTACCCGGGGAAATCCCCATTGCCCCGGTTTCAGAGGGCTAAGCCGTTACCTCTCTTATTTGTTCAGCAGTGGCAGGATCTCCCGCGCATCTTCCACACCCGCTAGTTTAAGGCCCAGGTGGTAAGCGATCGGCAGTCAGTGGTACGGTCTAATCAATTGGTCGAAAATAGACATCCGTGATGGTTCCGTGTCTCTCTTCGCGAAAGACCGCCTCTACCCTTGTACCTACCTTAATCTTGGAGACATCTTCCACTTCCATATTGGACATCATGATAAAGTCAGTGCCGTCCAGTTGCACATAAGCGCAGATAAATGGGAGCTTTTTAATAAAGGCGCTCGTTGTGAAATACTGGACTGTACAGGCCTTGATCACGCCACTGCCTTTGAGGGGGACCCACTCCGTAGGCTCGTAACATTGGGAACAGTGTGCACGGGGCGGACAATATACCTTCTGGCATTCAGGGCATTTTGCCCCATACAACTTCTTGTTCTCCCTGAGCTCCCGGAAAAATCGGGATTGTTGGCCATAGGAGTACTTGTAGAAGACATCCATCCTGTCAGGAATCTCTAAAGGGACATCCATTGGGACGTTTCCCGACAATTCTTTCTCATATTCCCTTCTCAGATACTCCACGGGGATTCCGTATTTCTCGTGATGATACTGATACCATTTCTCGCGTTCTTGTTCGTTCACATCTATCCCTCCCTTTCTAAAACCAGGCAGACAGTCCACGTGCAGAGGGTCCCGCCAATGCTCTGTACCAGACCCCTGCGTGCGTTTGCTATCTGACGTTCTCCGGCCTCACCCCTCAGATGGAGTGCTATCTCATAGGTCTGCATGATCCCGGTAGCCCCCACTGCATGTCCGCACCCGATGAGACCACCGCTCAGATTGCCCGGCAGTTCACCATCAGGCATTACAGTACCCTCATCAATCAGATCGCCTCCCCGGCCTTCTTCACAGAAAAAGCAGTCCTCATAGGCCATTATCTCAGTGCCCGTAAAGGCATCGTGTAACTCTGCCAAATCCAGTTCCTTAAAAGGATCTGTAATCCCTGCCATCTCATATGCCTTCTTCGCTGCCATACGTGAAGATTCGAATGTATATATATTGGGCCGATTCCCTGGCATCACGTAATCGGCAGAAGCCCCCAGCCCGGTAATCCAGACCGGTTTGTCCGTGATATCCCGGGCCACCTTTTCGGATGCCAGGATTACTGCGGATGAGCCTTCTGTATACAAACAATTGTCGTAAAACCTGAAAGGCTCGACAATCTTGCGGGACTTCATCACATCCTCAATCGTGATCACCTTGGGAGATTGGGCTATGGGGTTCTTGGTGGCGTTGAAATGATTCTTGACAGATACCTTGGCCATCTGTTCTTTTGTAGGACCTCCATATTTTTCCATGTGGGCGATCACCGCCAGCGCGAACCCCGAAGCAGCGGTCCTGCCAGCAGGGTTGTCATAGGTCATGTCTGCCGTGTAAAGGATGGCCCTCAATACCTCAGGTGTAGCGGCCTGGACCTCATAGTTGTAAGTGTCTGCACATTTTTCTACCCCCAGGACCAGGCAGACGTCATACAGCCCGCTTGCCACCTCTGAATAGCCGATCCTCAGGGCCGCTCCGCCCGTAGCGCCTCCAGAATTTACCCTCACCATAGGCTTCAGCCCCAATCCGAGGTAATCATGCACAAAGGCGTCTGGTTGATACTGGCGCTGAAAGAAATCGTTGTATATGCCGTAGACGGCGCAATCTATGCGATCACGACCGATCCCAGCATCTTCCATGGCCATTCTGGCTGCATCAAAGGCCAGTTCAAAGTAGGTCTTATCCAACCACCTGGCCTTGAACTTGGTTGTTCCCATCCCCACAATTGCTGCCTTTTTCATAGAGAAATCCTCCTGGGTCAAAAACCCGGCAGAACCGGTGGAAAATTTAATTAATTATATAATTAGATTCTCCATCAAATCTATTGTCAAGAAAAAACAGGACCGTATCGTGTGAATGATTAGGGGCGCCCTTTTAGTACAGCAATTTTTGCCTTTATCAGGTTGAAGGCGGAAGGAACATGTGCCCAAAAATTTTCTTTGACAATTGCTTTGCTATTTAATCATATAGGTAGAACCATGCTATTTGGAGCAAGGATTCCTTTTTTGGCTGGCGGCAAACCTATCAAGACAAAAGGGGGTGATATCAAGTCAAGAACGTAGGGTAAGATTTCTTTTGGCTTCTAAACTCTCTATAAAGAAAGGAGGAACAAGGATGAAGAGATCAATCTGTGTCGCATTTGCTTTGGTTCTTCTATGCATGACCCTTCTCTCCCAGAGTGTCACTCCGGCTTCTGCCGGCGAACTCCCCAAATTCTTCACCATAAGCTCCTATCCCATAGGATCGCTCGGGACGGTTCTGGCTACAGCCTTTTCCAATGCCATTGAGAAAAAGACCGGCATTCGATCCAGGCCCACCCCCGCCGACACCGACGTGGGAAGGATTCTTCCGGTGAAAACCGGAGAGGCTCAAGTGGCCATACTTACGGCAGCCACAGTCTATTTCGCCAGCAACGGTCTGGGAGAATTTGCCGCCAAAAAGTGGGGGCCTCAAAGACTTCGCCTCACATTTGCCGGCAATGTGATCCACCATGGACTGGCCGTGAGGGCGAATTCGGGAATCAAGGTATGGAGTGACCTCAAAGGGAAAAAAGTGGCCTTCCCTCCAGGCCTGTTCGCCTTGACCGTTCCAGGGCTGCTCGCTTACGGTGGCCTGGTGAAAGGTGATGTGGTGGAGGTTCGGGCTCCCGGGTACACCGGGGGTATCAGGATGGTCATGGATGGCTCTGCGGACGCCTGTCATGCCTGCCCTGTCACTCCTCTGATGAAGGAGTGGGAGACCGCCCCTTATGGGCTTCGATACCTGCCCATGGACAAGAATGACAAAGAGGCGTGGGCGAGAATGAAGAAATTCGCCCCATTCATGGCCTCTCCCATCTGGTGCGATTACGGAGCCATGGGTGAAGGAGGGCCCAAGTGGCTTGCCTTCTATCCCTATACGCTCTCTGCCTACGATACCACAGATGAAGATGTGATCTATGCCATCGTGAAAGCCATGGTGGAGGGCCGGGATCTTTACAAGGACGTGAATAAGCCCGCATCGGGGCAGTGGACCCTCAAGGACACCCTGAATTTGGATAAGCCTGTATACGTTCCTTTCCACCCGGGTCTGATCAAGTATGCGAAGGAGAAAGGCCAGTGGACGGCAAAGCACGACGCCTGGCAGGCAAACGCCCTCAAGGAAGAGGAGGATAGGATCAAGTCGTGGAAAGTGGGAAGGTAGAGAGCACCCAAGGGGAAAGGGGGCAACAAACGGTGAAAGCCCCTGCCGCTCTGGCGGGGGCCTCACGATACCGCATTCTCTCCCCGTTCCAGCGGTTTTGCTCCATTGCATTGACCGTGGCCGGGGTAGGAACGGCGGTCATTTATCTTTTCCACATCGGGGTCACCCTGTGGGGGGGGTATGTGGTGGGAACGGCTTATCTGCACCTGATCCTCGCCTTGTTTCTCCCCCAGGTCTTTTTCCATTTCCCGCTCACCTCCAGCTCCAGAGAAAAGCTTCCTTGGTACGATGTGATTCTTATTATTCTGAGCATTGTCGCTCCCTTTTACTTTTTCATCCGCGGCGAAGCGATCCTTTATGAAGGGTGGGAGATTTCACCTCCTACGGCTGCCTTCGTCTTGGGCATCATCCTTTGGGTCATTGTTCTGGAGGCGGCACGGAGGGCGGTGGGATGGCTCCTCTTCGGCCTCGTCCTCGTTTTTTCGGTCTACCCCCTGTTTGCAGAGCACATGCCGCTGCTTTTCTATGGGCCCAGTTACCCCATTGCCCGCCTGGTGGGCTATAATATCATGGGGCCGGAGGGAGTCATCGGCCTCCCAACGCGCGTGTTGGGCAACCTCTTTATCGGATTCATGTTTTTCGGTGTTGCCCTGACCTTCACGGGTGCGGCCCGGTTTTTCCTTTATCTTGCCCTCTCCCTCCTGGGGACGGTGAGGGGTGGAACGGCCAAAGTATCCGTGATGAGCAGCGCCATGGTTGGAACCATCAGCGGAAGTGTCATCACCAATGTGATCACCACAGGAGCCTTTACGATCCCGGCCATGAAAAGGGCGGGGTATCCCGCTTATTATGCCGCAGCCATCGAGACTTGTGCCTCCAGTGGGGGGGTCCTTATGCCGCCCATTATGGGGGCGGCGGCTTTTGTCATGGCCGGACTCCTGAACATTCCCTATAGTGAAGTGGCCCTGGCGGCGGCTGTCCCTTCCGTCCTTTACTATACGGGCCTTTTCATTCAGGTGGATGGTTTTGCGGCCAAGACGGGGCTCAAGGGACTGCAAAGGGAGGAGCTTCCTTCTACCTGGCAGACGATCAAGGAGGGCTGGTTTTACATTTTCGCCTTCATTGTACTGATCTATGTCCTCTTTGCACTTCGCCGTGAGGCCCAGGCTCCCTTCTATGCCACGATTCCTCTCCTGCTTCTCACCATGATCAGGAAGGAGACCAGACTCGATGTCAAGAAGTTTTTGCAATTCCTGGAGCGGACGGGGAGGACGCTCGGGGAAATCACCGGTATCCTGAGCTCCATCGGGCTTCTGATCGGCTCCCTCATGCTTACCGGGACCGCCCAAACGCTTTCCACAGACCTCATCGATTTGGCCGGCGGAAATGCGTTTATGCTGGTGGCAATGGGAGCCATAGCCAGCTTTATTCTCGGAATGGGCCTGACCATCACGGCCTGTTATCTGCTCCTTGCAGTGCTCCTGGCCCCCGCTCTGGTCCAGATCGGATTTGATCCTCTGGCGGTTCATATCTTCCTTGTTTACTGCGGCATGCTGTCCTTTATCACTCCTCCGGTGGCTATTGGTGCTTACGCAGCAGCGGCCCTTGCCAGCGCCAATCCCATGAAAACGGCCGTGCAGGCCGTTCGTCTGGGGGCAGTCAAATACTGCATACCCTTTTTTGTGGTCTTTGCGCCTGCGCTGATCCTTCACGGCAGTTTGTCACAGGTTGTGTCGGCGATAGGAACCGGACTCATCGGAGTGGTCTTCCTGGCTTCGGGCATCGAGGGCTACCTGGTTTTTGTGGGCCCGCTGGGCATCTTTGGCAGGCTCTGCTCCTTGTTCGGGGGCTTTCTCATGTTTATGCCCGGCTGGACCACCAATTTGATAGGGGTCGGACTGGTCGCCCTCCTGTTCCTCAAGCGCCTGGTTTTTTCTCCTGATCTGAAAAGGGATCAATTGAAGCAGGAAGTTTGAGAAAGGAGATGGGTTTTCACTGGGGAAGGAATCCTAGGGCGGGAGGTCCCTGGCGTGAAGGTTCTTGGGTGGATTGCGGGAGGCAGCCATGGAAGACATAGGATACCCCAAATGGACGCTGGACGGGAAAATTGCTCTGGTCTCTGGGGCCTCTAGGGGGCTTGGAAAGTGGATCGCCCTCGGGCTTGCCCATGCAGGAGCGGGTGTGGCCGTCGTTGCGCGAAGCTTTGAGGAGGTTCAACGGACCGCCAAAGAGATCGAGGAGACGGACAATAAGGCCTTGCCCATTCGAGCCGATGTGTCCAGGATCGAGATGATCGAAGAGATGGTCCAAAAGACCCTGGCAACCTTCGGTCGCATTGATATCCTGGTCAATAACGCTGGAACGAACATCCGGAAGACCGTCCTGGAAGTGACCCCTGAGGAGTTTGACCTGGTGGCAGGGGTCAATTTCAGGGGGCTTTACTTCACCAGCCAGATTGTTGCCAGGGAGATGGTGAAACGAGGGCAGGGTGGCAAAATCATCAACATCGGGTCTGCCGGCGGCTTTCTTCTCCGGGCCGGAATCCCCAATTCCGTGTATGCGGGTACGAAAGGAGGGGTTGTGATGTTCACCAAGGCCTTTGCCGAGGAACTTGCCCCTTACAAGATCAATGTCAACGCCATTGCACCCGGTTATTTTGCCACTCCCTTGGTAAAAGATCGTTTGAGCAACCCTGAAGTGAGGGAAAAAATCATGTCCTTTACTCCCCTCAAAACCTTTGGGGGTGCCAGGGATATCATTGGGGCTACGATTTTTCTTGCCTCAGATGCCTCGGATTTTATGACGGGTCAGACAATTTACGTGGATGGGGGAAGAACAGTTCTCTAGAAACAGGAATCATGCGGGGACACGATCTTCTGTGTGTGAAGGTCGAGGTCACGAAAAGGTCCTTGGCCTCCTTATACGTTCCATTGACCGTGGGATCTCAGAGGCCTACGGGCACAGATTTAAGGATCACATTCATATGCATATATTGAGCCCTCCAGAACTTGCACCCAGTAAGATTGCTCAGTTGTGAAAGGGAGTTCCTCTCGTCTAATTCAACAGGAATTTCCAGACCTTCGAAAACGCTATTGGGGAAAACATCTCTAGGCTCGGTAAAGAGGTCGCTATTTGCGCTGAGAATTCAGAGCATCATGCAAGGAAAGCGCTTACATTTTTTGTCAAATCAAATGTGGCCACGCTTTTCCATCCAAACGACAGTGAGTATTGTCCCGAGTTATCCCTGTTAAGGGAAAAATAGCAACCAACCGTAATGACCTTTATCGGGACATCGTTTAAGAACCTATTCCATATAGGCAAGAGTATCAAACCAAGATGATAATAACCTTCGACTATCCTGGGATCCAGTATGTTACTCTGCCCGGTATAAGTATAAGAGTATAAGGGCGTTGAGAAAAGAAATTCTTTAGTCTAATTTCTTAATAAGTTTCAAGATCGTTTTTCTTAAAAAAACGGGGTGAGAGCATGAGCCAGGCGTCTATCAACTTCTCGGTTGATTTGAAAGATATCCAGTTTGCCCTATTTGATGTCTTTAGGATAGATGAGATTCTGAGATTTGAGCGGTACCAGCATCTCGATGTGGATCAGGTGAAAGATATCTTGACTCAGGCAGAGCGAATGGCCCGGGAGGTCGTCTTTCCGGTCAATAGGACCGCGGATCAGACGCCTCCCGTATACCGCGATGGGAAGGTCATCATGCCTGAGCCCTTTCATTCGGCCTTCAGGAAATACTGCGATGCGGGGTGGATTCCAATTGTGCTCAGGAAAGAGGCCGGAGGATTGGGGCTTCCCGAGGCCCTTGCAGCGATCATCAAGGAGATATTCAATGGCGCATCAGGGGGGTTTTTTGCCTTTTCCTCTCTGACCGCGGGTGCCCTGAACCTCGTGGAATCATTCGGGACCCAACAGGTAAAGAGGCGATTTGTCGACAAGATGACCAGGGGGATTTTTTGCGGAACCATGTGCCTTACTGAACCGGAGGCGGGCTCCTTTCTGGCGGATATCAGCACCAGCGCAAAAAGGGAAGGAGATCATTTCAAAATCAGAGGGACCAAGGTGTTTATAGGGACGGGTGAACATGATCTTTCCGAGAATATCTTGCACTGTGTCCTTGCACGGATTGAGGGTGCTCCAAACGGATACCGGGGCATCAGCCTCTTTGCTGTTCCAAAATATCGTGTCAACGAGGATGGGACCTTAGGGGAATTCAACGATGTCTTTTGCAGTGGTATCGAAAGGAAGATGGGCCATGATGGGGCTCCCACGGCAACCCTTCACTTCGGAGATAATGATGAGTGCCAGGGATGGTTGCTGGGAGAGGCGGGGCGGGGTCTGTCTCACATGTTCCAGATGATGAACGAACTGAGGCTGGCTACGGCCGCTCAGGGGGTTGGGCAGGCGGCTGGTGCCTATGGAATAGCCCTCTCCTTTGCCAAACAGCGAATCCAGGGACTCTCTTATAAAAGGAAAAAAGGAGATCCTGCGCTTCAGGTTCCCATCATCGATCATCCGGATGTCCGGAGGAATCTCATGTTCATGAAGACGATGGTGGAGGGTTGCCGGAGATTGAACATCCTCGCAGGTCTGTATATTGACCTTTCCAGATCATTGGATGACGACGGGAAGAGGGAATACTATCATGACCTTTCTGAGATGCTTACCCCTGTCTGTAAATCCTATGGAAGCGATATGGGATTCAGGGTGGCCGAGACAGCGGTACAGACCATGGGTGGGTACGGATACGTCAAGGATTATCATGTGGAGCAATACGTGAGAGACGTAAAACCGGCGAGTATCTACGAGGGAACGAACGGTATACAGGCCATTGACCTCACACGAAGGAAACTCAATCTCAAGGAAGGCCAGCTCTTTAAGAATCTCATCCATGAGATGGATCGTTTTATTGATCAGAATATTCAGGATCCTGTCCTGGGGACTTCCATTGGGGAATTGAAAAGGACAAAAGAGGTCATGGTAGAAACATCCAAATTCTTTTCGAGTAAAGGGGAAGAGGATCCGGGCCTTCGACTTTCGGTTGCCAAGCCCTTTCTGGATCTTACCGGCCATGTCCTCTGTACCTGGATGCTCCTGAAATCGGCAGCGGTTGCAAGTTCTCACCTTAACGATCCACAGACATCTAAAAGAGACAGGTTCTTCTATCAGGGAAAGATCTTATCTGCCCGGTTTGCCGTCTCCAACCTCTTGCCCCAGGTGGATTCCCTGGCCAGAACCATCGCAGCAAAGGACCGGAGTATCCTTGACATGGAGGAAGACAGCTTTTAGCTATCATGAGGCCCATGGAACCAAGAAAATAACAGTTCAGGTAACACCTTAGCGCTTTGAAAGATAGGCCGCCTCTGGCCCGGAGGGAGGACCGTGAGGGTCTTTTTTCCAAAGGACGTAACCCAAATTCTTCACAGCCTCTGCCACGCCCCCTTACCTTTAAATACAGTTTCTGCCAGGCAGGGGAGAGGGCTCTTCA
>CAYVMN010000063.1:0-21007 GCA_964452575.1 uncultured Desulfobacteraceae bacterium
TCGTGCTTCGGATTTCGAATTTCTTGACCGAAAAACCAGGGTTTTCGGTCAAGCACTAAATATAATATGCAACAAGAAATCTGGGCTCCGCATTCCTTTATCTTGCCATTTCCGGTATTACCAGGACGATTTGCGGAAAGACGATCAAGATTGCGATACAAATGAGACATGCCAGCAGGAAAAAGCTGACCCCTTTGAAAATGGTTTTGAGTTCGATTTCAGGGGCCAGTGCCTTCACCACATAGATATTGACTCCCACTGGCGGAGTGATGGCCCCCATTGTTGTTACCATGGTAAGGAGGATTGAGAACCAGATGGGATCAAAGCCAAGGACCATACCCAGCGGGAAAAAAATGGGAATCGTGAGTACCAGAAACCCAAGGGAATCCACAAAACAGCCTCCAATCAAATAGATCAGCAACACAATTGTCAAAATGACATAGGGAGATACAGGAAGGGAGGCTGTAAATTCCGCCACCATGAAGGGCAGTCTGGTGATAGCCAAGAAACGACCGAAAATAATGGCGCCGGTAACAAGAAAGAAGACCATGGCCGAGATCTTGAGGGTCTCCCTCATGGAGTTGAGGAGACCTTTCCAATTCAACCTTCGGGTGGGTATAGTGACCAGAAGGGTGAAAAAGACGCCGACGGCACCGGCCTCGGTCGGGGTGAATATGCCGATATACAGGCCTCCAATGATCAACACAAATATGGTTATTGCTTCAACAACGCCCGTAAGCGATCTCAGCTTCTCTTTGATATCTGTCTTTGGCCCTGCTGGACCAAACTGCGGGTAGATCCGGCAGATGGTAAAGATGGTGAGGGCGAATAGGGTACCCAACAGGATTGCTGGTAGGATGCCTCCGAGGAAGAGCTTTATTATGGATTGCTCGGTCTGAAGGCCGATAATAATGAGTACCACACTGGGCGGCATGACCGTGCCCAGTGTGCCTCCTGTCACAACGGTGCCGCTACTCAATACGGTATGGTAGTTGTACTTCTTCATCTGCGGCAAGGCCACAGTACCCATGGTGGCGGCTGTTGCCGTGTTGGAACCGCATATGGCCGCAAAGAGTTCGTCTGCCCCTATGGTCGCGATGGCCAGTCCCCCCCGCCAGTGGCCAAACCACCTGTAGGCAGCGCTGTAGAGCCTCTCGGCAATTCCGGAGTTGAATGCCAGGTAGCCCAGAAAGATAAAAAGGGGGACCACGGTCAACCCGTATTTAGAAAAGGTGCCCCAGATGTCCGTCCCTGCCATGGCAATGGCTGCCTTAAAGGAGACCACGTACCAGAAGCCGCAGAACCCCACAATACCCATGGCGAATCCCACCGGCATGCCCAAAAAGAACAGGACTGCCAAGAGGACGACAATACCGAGGATTCCAACCAAGGTGAGAGTCACCCTTCACCCTCCCCTCGAATAAGGGTCTTCAGGAGATCGGTCAAAAACACCAGGGACAGGGCTGCACACCCAAAGGCAACGCCATAGGTAAATGGAAAATAGACGATCCTGAGTGTCTCTGTTAACTCCCCGGTCCTCCATAGGGTGCCGGCATACTTGGCAATCTGCCACGATACCAGCGCAAAAAAGATCGTGCAGAACAGGCAGTTGATACCCCCCAGGATCCTCTGGGTCTTCTTGGAGAACCTGAGTACCAGGACATCTACCGAAATATGGCCGTTCTTTATCTGCGTATAACCCAGGGCAAAGGCCGTTGCCACGGCCCCAAAATATCCCATCAGCTCATAGGTCCCCTTTATGGGGACCCAGATCGAGCGAATAAATATGTTCGCGCATGTCAGAATGATCATGGCCCCCAGAAAAAGGCCGGCTATCCACATAAGGACCTGATTCAGGAACTGGGTCACTCTGTTGAGAAGATCCAAGGTCACCCTCCCAATTAGCCATTTATTGCATCGCTCCGGGACCGGGCGCAGGAACCCCCTGGTCGCGGATCTCGAAATCCCCTGTGGAGATCACGAGATCCGCAATCCATGGGCAAGTAGGGAATCATTCTCTTTATTGGCCGGAGTACATTCTTGCAAAGGCCTTGATGTCTTCCACGATCTGCTCGGCCGGAAGGCCTTTTGCCTTTGCACCCTCTATCCATTTGGCCGTGATTGGCACAAGCAATTTATCCCATTTGGCCAGTTCTTCCTTTGAGAGCTCTGTGATCTCGATCTTATAGGTCTTCTTTGACCACTCAATGGATGTATTGACATGCCTATCCATATACACGCCTGTCCAGACTGCCTGTTGAGTGGCCAACTCGTCCATTACCCTCTGGACGTCCTTGGGTAGTGAATTCCACTTTTGCTTGTTCATCACCACTGCAAATGGATAAATCGGCCCATTAAAAATGGTTACATACCTGCACAGTTCCGCATATTTGAAGTCCTTGAGCGTCTCGAGAGATGAGACCGCGCCCTTTACCACACCCTTCTGGAGGGCCTCAGGGGTTTCTGATTGCGGCATCCCCACCGGGGTTGCACCCAATGCCTTTAATACCTGTGCGACCCCGCCCGAGGCCCTCAGCTGGAGCCCCTTTAGATCTTCGAGATTTCTTACCGGCACCTTGGCGTAGATGTTTGCGGGAGCACAGGTAAACATGGTAAGGACCTTTACTTCTGCGAACTCTTTTGGGAGGTATTTATTGTAAATATCCCAGAGTGTGAGGCTGGCAACCGTTGCATCCTGAAAGCCAACGGGCAGAGAAGTGGCATTGGTTACAATGAATCTTCCTGGTTGATAGGCCATACACAAATTGCCAATATCGGCCTGCCCGGCGATTACACCATCCATCATGTTCTTGGCATCCAGCAGGGTCCCTCCCGGATAGGTATTGATGAGCACTTTCCCGAAGGTACGCTTTTCCACCTCCTTTTTCCATCTCTCCATCTGGACACATGGAAAGGTGGGGGCGGGCGGGAAGTTTGCGTAACTCAACTTGATCGGTCCTGCTATCGCAGGTGAGGTGATAAAGGACATTGAAACAAAGGTTGCCAAGAACACCCCTGCCAAAATAAATCCTAATCTTCTTTTCATCTTTCAGACCTCCTTGGTTGATGGACTAATTCTTAACCCGAATCCGACTACTGCCGATCCTCTCACCCCCTTTCTCTCTTAAAAGATGCTAGGCTCAACATACTCTCCAAAGACGTCCCTGAAGACATTGGCCATCTCCCCCACTGTAACATAATGCCTGCTGCACTCCACCAGATAAGACATGACGTTTTTCTGTTCCCTGGCCGCGATTTCAAGTGCCTTCAGGGATTCGCTCACGGACCTATTGTCCCTTGTCTTCTTGAGTTCACGGAGGCGATTGATCTGGAGACGGGCCCACTCCTCGTTGTATTCGTGGAGTTCCACCTCCATGTCAACACCTTCGGTGTATTTGTTTACCCCCACCTTGGTTACCTTACCCTCCTGTAGCTTCCTCTCGAACTCGTAGGCCTGCCTGGCCACCTCCCTCTGGACATATCCGGTGGAGACCGCCTCTACCATGCCTCCCACCTTCTCAATCTTTTCCATCTCCTCGAGGATCTTTTCTTCCATCTCTTTGGTCAGGGTCTCCAGAAAGTAGGAACCTGCGAGGGGGTCAACGGTGTCCCGGAGACCTATCTCTTCCATGAGTATCTGGAAGGTCCTCAAGGAGAGGAGCGCTGCCCTCTCCGTAGGGATGGTGTAAGCCTCATCAAAAGAGCACAGGGCAGTTGTTTGGGCCCCTGAGAGGGCTGCTGCCATGGCATAATACGCACCACGCATGATGTTATTTTCAGGCTGCTGTTTGGTCATACCTGATCCGCCCCCCCCGAATATGCCTCGGAGAAAGAGGGCCTTCTTATCTTGAACACCGTACCTCTCCCGGAGCAGCTTGGCCCACAGCTTCCGGGCCGCCCTAAACTTGGCTACTGTCTCCCACAGGTTACCGTATATGTTCAGGTTAAAAGAGAATCTCCCAACAAAGTCCTCTGCCTTGTATCCACGAGCGATCACATTATCTATATAGGCAAAGGCAATCATCAGGGCATAGGATATCTCCTGGGCCGGGGTGCAGCCCGATTCCCTGATATGGTACCCGCAGACCGAGACCGGATTACACCGGGGCAGCTCCTTCATGGCATACTCGATGGTATCGCCGATGAGTCTGACAGCCGGCTCCACAGGATATATCCATGCCCCGCGGCCCACTATTTCCTTCAGGATATCGTTCTGGGGGGTGGCCGAGATTTCTGTCTTCTTGTATCCAGACTTTTCGGCCATGGTCTGATACATGGCCAGTATGACTGACGCGACTGCATTGATGGTGAGGCCGCTCCCGATGCGATTGAGCTGGATATCCTTGAATGCGATCTCGAAATCCATCAAGGAGTCTACCGCCATTCCCACACGGCCCACCTCTCCTTCGGCCATCTCATCATCAGAATCGTAGCCCATCTGGGTAGGCAGATCAAAGGCCACATTCAGCCCTGTCTGGCCATGGGATATCATCAGCTTGAAGCGCTCATTTGTCTCTTCAGGCGTTCCGAACCCCGTATATTGTCTGGTCGTCCAGTTTCGGCTTCGATAACCCAGGGGGTGGATACTCCTTGCAAAGGGAAACTCGCCCGGATCCCCAAGGTCCTTTTGGTAGTCAAAGCCGATCCTTTCTAAATCCTCGGGGGTGTAACAAGGCTTTACCTTTATGCCAGACTGTAAGATTACCTCTTTAATGGCATCCTTTTCATCCTTTATATACGTAGCTACTCCCATAAGCTTCGTCCCTCCGTTCCCGTATCACCTGTCAGAACGGTCTCTTTGAATGAACTCAACTATCTCGTCAAAATGTGTACCCCCAGGGAAGACACCACTTACTCCCATTTCCTTGAGCGCGGCGATATCCTTGTTAGGTATTACCCCGCCTACTATCACCAGTTTATTATCCAGGTCTTGCTCCCTGATAAGACCCATCAGTTTCTTGCAGATGGGGATATGGGCCCCCGACATGATGGAAAGGCCTATGGCATCCACATCTTCCTGAATGGCCTGATTCAAGATACTGGGAACGGTCTGGTGAAGTCCGGTGTAGATCACCTCCATTCCCGCCTCTCTCAGGGCGTGAGCCACCACCTTGGCGCCCCTGTCATGGCCGTCCAGGCCGGGCTTTGCCAACAGCACACGGATCTTTCTCCCTGTCATATCTCTTGCACTCCCCTGGCTGAATAAGACTGCCTATCCATCTTGCATATCGTAATATTTCAGCGCTTTGAAAACACTGAGGAGTAGAATGACTGACCGTGAGGGTCTTTTTTCCTCTCCCCTGCCTGGCAGAAACTGTATTTAGAGGTAAGGGGGCGTGCCACAGGCTGTGAAGAATTTGGGTTACGTCCTTTGGAAAAAAGACCCTCACGGTCCTCTGCCTCTCTTTCAAAACGCTAAAGTGTTACCGCATATCAAATTCCTGGAGCACGATCGCCTGGCCTTTCAATATATGCTCCCTCACCAGACGCTCCACGTCTTCTGGATCTCTCCTCCTTATGGACGCTATCATGGCTCTGTGATCCTGATTGCTTGCCCTGGCCATATCTTCCATCCTCAGGATCACCTTCCTGAAGCGGTAAATATGGTCTTTAAGCCCGCTGATCATCTTGACCAGTCGCGGACTCCGGCTCAGGGCATAAAGGAGATCATGAAATTCCGTGTTAATCTCGGGCAGGCTATCCATGTCTCCCCGATCCAGGCAGGTTTGATACTCTTCTATCTTCTGTTCCAATGGGAGCAGCTCCTCGTCCTGGTGGTGAATGGCAGCAAGTCTGGCCGCGTAACTTTCAAGTACGCTCCTGATACCAAAGGTTTGCTCCACATCAGATCGCGTAAGCCCTGAGACGAAAAACCCACCGGCGGGATTCTGGCTGAGGAGACCCTCCCTCTCCAGCTTGTGTATGGCCTCCCTTACAGGTGTTCGGCTGATGCCCATTACACTGGCCAAACGGCTTTCGATCAGACGACTCCCCGGTGCCAAATCGCCCCTTACAATCGCCATCCTCAGATTCTCATAGACCCCCTGGCCCAGCGATCTCCTCTCAGGCAGGGACCTCAATGACCTGAAATCAGGGTATCTTATTTCTGCTCTATTCGGCATTCAGCAAAGTCCGAGGTCCGAGGTCCGAAGTCCGAGGTCCGAGGTCCAATGTCCGAAGTCCAAAGTCTGAAGTCCGAGGTCCGAGGTCCTCCGATTTCTGTCTTCTGAGTTCTGACCTCTATCTTCTGACCTCCCCAATCCGCAATCGTCATTCGTCAATCATCAATCCCCATTCCCCATTCCGCAATCCTACAGCCCCACCCACCTGGCGATATTGGGCTGGAGTATCTCATGGGTCCCTCCACCGTAGAGGAGGAAACGATTATCCCGATAGTACCTCTGGGCCGAGTACTCCATGGAATACGCATAGGCCCCGAAGATCCTGGTGATCTCATCCCCGGCCCTGCAGGCGGCCTCGGTAGCGAAATACTTGGCCATGGAGGCCTCTTTCAGGCAAGAGGTCTTTTGATCGATCATATGGGTCGCCTTGTAGGTCAAGAGCCTTGAGGCCTCCAAGTCAGTGGCCATATTTGCCACCTTGGCCTGAATCAGCTGGTAGTTGCTTATGGTCCGACCGAACTGGGCCCTTTCATGGGCATAGCGGATTGAATCATCAAGGGCGGCCTGTTGTAATCCGATGGCAAGGGCCGCTGTCATGGTCCTTATCTCTGCCAGAATGGATAGGAGATTGTCCATTCCACGACCCTCCTGGCCCAGCATGTGTTGGGCCGGGATATGGACATCTGTAAGGGCCAGCTCTGAAATGGGCGTGGTCCTTGTCCCCAGGAGGTTGAAGGCCCTGCTCACGGAAAGGCCCTGGGTCTCTCTCGGGACGAAAAAGAAGTTCAACCCCCTGAATTTCTTTGCCGGGTCCGTCTGGCAGAGGATCGTGTAGAAATCGGCCACAGGACCGTTTGTGACCCAGGTCTTCAGGCCGTTCAGGAGGTAGCCGTCGCGGGTGCTGGTGGCCGAGGTACTGACATTTCCCAGGTCAGAGCCGGCCTCGGGCTCTGTAAGGCAAAAACAGGCGATCTTCTCTCCTCTCATGGCCGGAAGGAAATAGGCCTCCCTCAACTCATCAGTGCCGAAATGAAACAGGAAGTTGGTTCCCATGAGGCACTGCATAGCCGTAACAGCGGCCACGCTCATGAGTCCCCTTGCCAGCTCCTCACAGATGATGCAGTAAAGGGTGGTATTGCCGCCCGAGCCGCCCTTATTCTTGGGGTATCTTATTCCAAAGACCCCCATCTTGCCGATCTCCTGAAACATCTCCATAGGGAACTCTCCCTTTTCGTCTATCTCCTGGGCCCTCGGAATCAGTTCATTGTCCACAAAGGCGGCCATGATCTTTCTGATCAACCCTTCAGAATCTGACCTGATCATAAGTCCCTCCCTGCCTTGAGCTGCCCTATCATCTCAGGGATTACCTCATGGAGATCCCCCACTATGCCCCAGTCTGCCACCTGGAATATCGGTGCCCTTGGATCCCTGTTGATGGCAATAACATACCTGGAGTTCATCATCCCGGCCCTGTGCTGAATTGCACCTGATATTCCACACGCAACATAGAGTTCCGGCCGGACAGACTGCCCTGTTTGGCCCACCTGCCGGTCAGCTGGAATCCAGCCCTCCTCCACCGCCACACGGGTCCCTGCAACCTCTCCCCCCATAAGGCCGGCCAGATCCTCGAGGGCCTTGAACCCGCTCTGGTCTCCCACTCCCCTTCCGCCTGCAACTATGACCTTGGCATCTGCGAGATCGAGCCTCTTCTTCTCTTCCTTGACCACCTCAAGTACCTTTGTGGGGATCTGCCCTTCTGACAGGGTGACCTCATGCCTGATGATATCCCCTCTGTTATCGGGCCGTTCCACGGCCCCCATCACACCCGGTCGAACGGTTGCCATCTGGGGGCGAGAATACCTGTTGGCAATGGTGGCCATGACATTGCCCCCAAAGGCCGGCCTGGTCTGAAGGAGAATCCCCTCCTCAGGATCTATGCTCAGCCCTGTGCAGTCTGCGGTGAGCCCTGCACCCACCCTGCGAGAGACCCGGGGGGCCAGGTCTCTTCCTATGTGGGTGGCCCCTATGAGGAAGATATTGGGTTTGAATTGGTTCACCAGGACTTCGATCACATCGGTATAGGGGATTGTCAGGTAATCTCTCAGGGCAGGGTGCTCGGCCAGGTAGACCTTTTGTGCACCATATCTTATGAGGTGCTCGACCAGGTCAGAGACCCCTTGTCCCAGCAGTAGGGCAGAGACGTCCTGACCGAGGGTCGTGGCCAGTTCCTGCGCCTTTCCCAGCAACTCCAGGGTGACCCTGCTCAGTTTGCCTCCCCTCTGTTCAGCAAAGACCCACACCCCTTTGCGGTCGCTGAAATCAGGGATAGCCCTGGGCCCTGCGTCCGTTCGTACGGCCTTTTGCTTACATGCCTCTATACACGCGCCGCACGTGGTACACCGCTCAAGGATTCGGGCCTTTCCATTCTCGAGTTCCACGGCCCCATATGGGCATGCCTTTATGCAGAGTTTGCACCCGTTGCAGAGGTCGATCTCAATCCATACGGTCATTTGTTGCTCCTCTTGGAATTCCCCATTCCCCCTTCCTAAATGAGCCTATTCTCCTTTAATCTCCCTATCAAATTCGCAACCACCTCTTTGGCCCGGCCCTCCAGCATCTCCGTCTCCCTCTTGAACTTTGGGGAAAATGTCTTGATGACATGGGTCAACGATCCCTCCAGCCCCACCTGACTTGTCTTCACACCGATATCGGCCGCATTCCAGGTCCTTATTGGCGCCTTCTCCTTGCAGGCATCAAGGACTCTTCCAAGCAGGGGATACCGGGGGCTATTCATCTCCCCGATCACTGTCAGCAAGGCCGGTAGGCCAAAACTGACCCGCTCGTAGCCATCCTCGAGTCTCCTCTTGGCCACCAAAGTGCCCTCCCCACCCTCCTCTATCTCGTAGACATAGCTTACCTGGGGGATGCCCAGATAGTCAGCCACCTGAGGGCCGATCTGGGCGGTATCCCCATCGATTGCCTGACGTCCACAGAGGATGAGGTCGTATCTCTCGACCTTTTCTATGGCCCTGCCCAGTGTAAAGGATGTTGCCCATGTATCTGCCCCGGCAAAGGCCTTATCCGTGAGGAGCAAGCCTTCATCCGCCCCCATGCCCAAGGCCTCTGATATGGCGTCAATAGCCTGGGGAGGCCCCATGGAGATGACGGTCACCTTCCCTCCAGATGTCTCTTTCAGGCGGACCGCGGCCTCCAGGGCATGCCGATCATCGGGATTGATGATGCCTTCCACCCCCTCCCTGATGAGGGTTCCTGTCTTTGGATCCAGTTTGACCTTAGTGGTATCCGGCACCTGCTTAACCAAGACAATGATATCCATGATCCCTCCAATTCGTGTATTGTCCGATGTCCGAAGTCCGATGTCCGAAGTCCGATGTCCGAAGTCCAAAGTCCATTGTCTGCTGTCCTCCGACCACTGACCACTGTCTTCTGACCTCCGCCTTCCGCACTGCGAAGTCCAAGGTCCGAAGTCCGAGGTCCTCCGCCCTCTGACTTCTGTCTTCTGACCTCCGCACTCCGCATTCCGCATTCGGCCTTCGGCATTCCGCACTCCTATATAATTCCTTTCTCTTTCAAGGTGCCAAGTTCTTGGTCCGAATACCCGAGGCGCCTGCCATAGATCTCCCTATTGTGCTCCCCAAAACGCGGGGGAAAGGAGAGCTCTCGGCCTGATTGTTCCAGAAATGGTGTCATATATGGAGGGGGTGCAAGGGTAATCTTTTTTCCTGTTACCGGATCAGTGGAAAAGAGGAGCCTCCGCTCTACAAGGGGATCGGCCACCACCTCGGGGATGGTCTTGATCTTGCTGATGGGAACCGTGATGGAGTTAAACAGGTCTATCAGTTCTTCAGAGCTATGATGTTGAGTGATCTCGTTAATCTGGCGGTTTAGGTCGTCCACATCTCTTATGCGGCCTTCGTTTTTCTCATACCCTGGCCTATCGATGTTCCGGAACATGTCCAGGGAGACCATTGATCTCCACTGCCTGTCATTGCCCACGGCCAGATACACAAACCCGTTGCTGGTCTTGTAGACCGAGACCGGGCAAAAAAACTCGTGGGTATTACCCCGGCGGGTGATCTCCTTTCCGAAACTGGTGGAGAGGGTGATAGGCACGGTCAGCCATGATAGGGAAGACTCAAACATGGACAGGTTCATACATGATCCCTCGCCTGTGACTTCCCGCCTGTAAAGGGCCTTCATCAAGAGCCCATAGGCATGCTCGCTTGTGCCCATATCAGGGAGCGGGATTCCCAATACCTGAGGATCTCCATCTCGCTCCCCGGTCAGTTCCATCAAGCCGGACCTGGCCTGCAAGATAGGATCATAGGCACCCTCATTGCTCTCAGGTCCGAAACCCGTAAGTCCAAGCCATATTATATCGGATTTCAATGCCCGCATGGTCTCGTAGTCAATACCCAGTTTCCTATAATTCCTTGGGAGTTGATTTGTGGCAAAGATATCCACCTTTAGCTCCTGAACGAGAGAACGGAATATCTCTTGCCCCTCTTTCTTGGCAAGGTCGAGGGTCAGGGCCTTTTTCCCTGCATTTATGCAGAGAAAATAGGCGTTCATACGATCCTCTCCCAGTACATTGTCTCCCACAAGCCGGTTTGGGTCGCCATAGACCGGGTGCTCCAGCCTAATGACCTGGCCTCCGTCGTGGGCAAATCTATAACTCAAGTAAGGTAGAACGGTTGCCTGTTCGAGGGACAGCATGGTGACATCTCTGAAGGTATCCATAAGAACCTCCTAGAGGTTTTGCGTCCAGGCCTTCGGCCGCGACTAGCTTACTCTATCCCTACGCTTCGCACTTTGCAGGGCAGGCGGGTATTCGGATTTACTACCAGAAAAAGAGGTCGCTCACTCTTCTCAAAAAATTGTATACTGTATACATTTACCCTGTCAAGGTGTTCTTTTGCCCGTCCAGGGTCTGCCCTTCTGATAGGCCGCTACGGCCCGGTTATGTTCTGAGAGGGTCTTGGAAAAATAGTGACTTCCGTCGTTCATTGACACGAAGTAGAGGTAATCGGTCTCAGCTGGATATAGGACTGCCTCGATAGACTCCCGTCCGGGGTTGGCTATGGGTCCAGGGGGAAGCCCCCAGATGACATATGTGTTGTAAGGGGTGGAATTGGTCAGGTCCTCCTTTTTCAAGTCTCCTTCAAAATTCTCTATGCCGTAGATCACGGTGGGGTCACTGTCAAGACGCATCCTCTTCTTCAATCGGTTCAAGAATACGCCTGCAATGAGGGGCCTCTCTCGGGCAAGACCGGTCTCCTTCTCAACGATAGATGAGAGGGTAACCACCTCTTCCATGCTCATGCCCCTCTCCCTGGCCCTCTCTCTTAATGGGGCGAACACCTCCATGAAGCGTCCGACCATGGAGTCGATTATGCTCTTGCAGGAGAGCCCCCTGCTGAACTTGTATGTGTCGGGATAGAGGTAACCCTCCAGACCTGGCCCTGATATGCCATAGCGTCTTGCAACTTCTGGATTAGAGGTCATGGAGAGAAATTCATCCTTGTCGACAAGGCCGTTTTTCTTCAACAATTCTGCGATCTGCCTGGCGGTAAACCCTTCCGGAATCGTAACGGGATAAGAGATGACAGCCCCCTTTTGGAAGATATCCATTATCTTAACGGGCGACATGGCGGGACTTAGAAGATACTCACCTGCCTTTATTTTCCTGCCGTATCCCTTGAACCTGGCCCAGATCAGGAAGAGGCCCTTGCTGACTATGATTCCATTCTGCTCCAGCTCATGACTCACCTCTCTGAGCGTGGCCCCCTGCCGGACAAAGAAGACCACGTCTCCTCCCCCCTCCTTGGCAGGACTCACCAGGTAATAGTTGAATCCAATGGCCAGGAACGCGCCAATGAGGATGAGAAGCCCCAGGGCAGATAAAACTATCCTTTTGCTTGTCAGACCAAAGGCCATCTTATTCTTGCCCAAAGGATAGCTGATTCAAGTAATAGCTCAATAACTAACAACCCCTAACCCCGAACCTTTCAACCCTGAACCCCTGAACCTATATTTCAGAGTATTCATTCCTTGCCATCTCAGCAAGCCTGAATTTTTGGACCTTTCCGCTCCTGGTCATGGGAAAATCCCTGACGATCTTGAAATAGTGTGGCCTTTTATCATCCTGGAGGTGCATGTTCACATGGGCCGCCACATCCTCCGGGGATAAGCGGGATCCTTCCTTTAGTTTCACCCAGGCAGCGACCTCATGTCCCTTTTCCGGGTGAGGAAACCCAAAGACCTGGGCCTCGGATACCTCTGACAACCCGTATATGACCTCCTCCACTTCTACGGGATAGATCTCTATGCCGTCCCTTACGATCACGTCCTTTAACCGGCCCGTTATCTTCACGTATCCGCGGCCATCCATCTCTCCCAAATCCCCTGAGTGGAACCATCCCGCCTGATCGATGGCAGCGGCCGTGGCACCGGGCATCTTGTAGTAACCCTTCATCAAGAACCCCTTTGTGCAGAGCTCCCCCTGCCTGTTGGGGGGGAGGTCCTCACCGGTGCGGGGGTCTACGATCTTGACCTGGTTGCAATCCAGAGGGGTACCGATGGTCGAAACACGAAGTCCTATCGGGTCATCAGGCCTTGTCATGGTCACCCATGAAGACGTCTCGGTGATTCCATAGCCCACGGTGATCTCTGAGACACCTATCTCCTCGACCACCCGCCTCATCAGTTCCATAGGGCATGGGGACCCGCCGATGATTCCCTTTCGAAGCCTACTCCATCTCTTTTCATCAAACTCAGGATGGTCGAGGAGCGAGATGAGCATACTGGGGGAGGCATAGATGGCGGTACATGCCTCCTCATGGATGGCCTTAAGGATCTTGGGCGGGTCAAAGCCCTGGCAGGGCATGATGAGGGCAGCCCCCCTCAGGAGCCCAGCCAGTGCAATACAGGTGTTTCCGAACATATGGAAGAGTGGAAAAAAGAGACAAAGCCTGTCCTCATGGGTTATTCCCTGCCGGTCTGTGGAGGACATAGATTTATTTATCAGGCCCAGGTGATCAAGCACCACCCCCTTTGGACTGCCCGTTGTGCCCGAGGTGTACATGATGGCCACAGGGTCATCTGGTCTTACCCCATCCTGGATCTTCTGGAGTTCACCCGGGGTAACGTCTTCCCCGGCGAGGGCCAATTCAGCCCAGGGGACGGTCTCAGGCATGGGTCTACGGGCAACCACAAAAACGCTTCTGATGGCAGGGATGATCTCCTTCATTTGAATGGCCATTTTCACACGGCCATCTTGCTCGTCCTCAAGGTCCTCGTTAATTATAATGGCCTCACATTCCGACTGCTCCAGGATAAATTGAAGGTCCTCCATTCTTGCACCAGGGTCAATGGGGACTGTGACTGCCCCTATCCTGGCGAGTGCCAGCATGGAGATCAGCCACTCCGGGAGATTTGGTGCCCAGATCGCCACCTTTTTCCCTGTATTGATCCCCATTTTCATGAGGCCCCTTGAGATCCGGTCAAGCTCCCATGACAAAATGGCGTAGTTGTACCTGACACTCCTTTCAGGATGGATAAGTGCGTCCCGTTCCGGGTGTTCCTGAGATATTTCATTTAGCACCTGACCAATGGTCTTCCTGACAAATTGCATGTCATCCCCTCCTCGTTCTCCACTCACACCTATGTCGACCCCGCGCCCACCCTATACCACCGTCAACTGAAACTGACAAGGTAGAGTGCCGAGATCCATGAATGACTATCCCTGCAACTCCTATTCCCCTTGACATGGAAAAGGGATTCATCAAAAAATGGCAAAAGGTACGAATCCGTCAAGTTTCAAGTTTCGTAACACTTTAGCGCTTTGAAAACGCTGAGGAGCAAGAGGACCGTGAGGGTCTTTTTTCCAAAGGACGTAACTCAAATTCTTCCCAGCCTCTGGCACGCCCCCTTAGCTTTAAATACAGATTCTGCCAGGCAGGGGAGAGGGCACTTCATAGGGACGTCCTATTATGGGGCTGTTCCGTAACGAGGTTCAAGGCCTCACTGCCGTTCTATGAAATGATGCCGTGTTTTACGTCCTTTGGAAAAAAGACCCTCACGGTCCTCCCTCCAGGCCAGAGGCGGACTTTCTTTCAAAACGCTAAAGCGTTACCAAATATCTTTGTTTGAGGATTAGCGTAAGATGAGTCTGGTTACTGTTCTTAAGGTCTCACTCGCATTTGTGAGAAAACAGGTCTTTAATCAGATCGGATTTCAGGTGGAGTATGGCGACCGGATAGGCCTCGTAGGACCCAATGGCTCAGGCAAGACCACCCTCCTGAGGCTCCTTAACAATGAGATCTCCCCTGACAGCGGAGAGGTTAGACGGGAGAAGGGGATCAGGATAGGCTATCTCCCCCAGGATGTCCAGGAGACCTTGGCCGGGCCATTACTCCAATCCATATACGATTCAATCCCTGGCCGGGTCCAGCTTGAAGATGACCGAATCAGGCTGGAAACATCCCTTAAGACAGTACATAAGAAGGACGAGCAGACGAGGCTCGCCTCCAGGCTCACAGAGGTACACCAGGGGCTCAACAACCTGGAGCTGGAGTTTCCTCGTCACGAGGCGGAGAAGATCCTTCTGGGCCTGGGTTTCAAGGCCTCTGACCTTGCCATGGCCGTATCCACCCTGAGCGGCGGCTGGAAGACCAGGGCAGCCCTTGCCAGTCTCCTTTATCAGAGACCCGACCTCCTCCTCCTGGATGAGCCCACCAATCATCTGGATATCCCCTCCATACGATGGCTCGAACAATTTCTTCTAGGATTCAAGGGGGCCATTGTCCTTGTATCCCACGACAAGGACTTCCTTAACAGACAGATCCATCGCATCCTGAGCTTTGAGCCAGAGGGGATGAGGGCCTACAGCGGAGACTATGACTTCTATATGAAGGCACGGGAAGAGGAAAGGAGGTCCCTGGAGGCGAGGGCCCGAAATCAGGAACAAAAGATAAGGGAGGCCCAGAGGTTTATTGACAGGTTCCAGGCCAAGGCCTCGAAGGCCAGGCAGGCCCAGAGCAAGATCAAACTGGTCAAGAAGATCGAGTTGGTCAAGCGGCCCCGCACGGAAAAGAGGACCCGTTTTTCCTTCCCCGAGGTCCCCAGGAGTGGGAGACTGGTGGTATCGATCAGAGGGCTCTCCAAGGGGTTCAGAGGTAAGCTCTTATACAAAGAGATAGATCTAAATGTATTGAGGGGCGAAAAGATAGCCATTATCGGACCAAACGGTTCTGGAAAGACCACGCTCTTAAAGATGCTGGCCGGTGAAATAGACCCTGATGAAGGATCGATCTCCTTGGGACATGGCGTCCGCATGGTCTACTTTGCCCAGCATCACTCGGAGATGCTGGACCTCCAAAAGACCGTAATCCAGGAGGTCTACGAGCTTGTTCCGGAAAAGACTATAGGCTTCGTAAGGGGCGTCTGTGGGGCCTTCCTCTTTTCAGGAGAGGACGTGGACAAGCCGGTCGGGGTCCTCTCTGGGGGTGAGAGGGCCCGTGTCTTGCTGGCAAAGATTCTTGTGAGCCCCGGCAATCTCATGGTCATGGACGAACCCACCAATCATCTGGATATATCGTCATCAGAGGCACTAATCGACGCCCTTGTGGAATATGAAGGGACCCTGTTGTTTGTCTCTCATAACCAGTCCTTTATTAATCGTCTGGCAACAAAGATATGGGACCTGAGTGAAGGAAGGATAGTGGAGTATCCGGGTAACCTGGATGAGTACTACGATCATCTCTCGCGCACCGAAAGAGAACAGGCTCATGAAGGCCTGGTGGAAAAGGTTGGCACCAAGGAGGTAACACAAGACAAGACGTGGGATCGAAAAAGGGGGCGGAAGGAGAGGGCTGAAAGAAGGCGAATGATTAGCGATACCCTAAGACCCATTCAGGCCGAACTGGAGCACCTGGAAAGGCGTATAACTGGACTTGAATCAAGGAGAAATGAGCTGGAAAAATTGCTTGCGGATCCAGGCCTTTTTAGCGATAAGGACAAGAGTGTACCTCTCCTGAAGGAGTACACCAATTCAGGCAAAGAGCTGGAAGAGTTGCTTCTGAAATGGGAGCAGGGACAAAGCAGGCTGGAATCAGCCAAGGAGATGCTCGGGCTTTGAGGGTTTGACATGGAAATCAGAGATGAACATAAGGCCTTGTTGAGAGGGTTGGGCCTCAAAGAGGAGGATTTTGACCGCTTTGACGATAGGTTTGTCCGTTACGACTACAACGAGGAAAAGGGTGTCAGGCTCTATGATCCTTACTACCAGACCTCATACAATGAATACATCGGGATTGATGGCTGGAGTGCCTGGAGCGCTGAGAAAGACACCTTCATGAGCGATATCCTGAGGGGGGCCCAGGAGAAGGCCCGCCAAAGGGAGGCCTCTAGCCCTAAACCGGAGCAGGCGGAAATCGAAGAGGCCTTCCGGAAGAAGTTCGGGAAGGGGACCATGGGGACCGACCGGAGCACCACTCAAAAGTGAACCTTTCTCAATTCTGCAAAGCAATAAAGAACCATCCCGAATTTCGAGATGCATTCGTATGCCACCGTTACCTCCCCCCACGTAAGCCGGCCTTCGGCCCTCAGTTGGGCCTTCATGTAGACATTACCGAAACCATGGAACGCATTGGCGTTGACCGCCTATACAGTCATCAGGTGGAGGCCATCCAGTACCTTAGGGAAGGGGTGAACACCATTATTGCCACCCCGACCGCGAGCGGCAAGAGTTTGATCTATAACGTGATGGTCCTGGAGGAGGTCATCAGGAATAGGGATGCCAAGGCCCTATATATCTTCCCCCTGAAGGCCCTGGAGCAGGACCAGTTGAAGAACCTTACCGCCTGGTTGAAAGGGGTCAAGGGGCCAAAGATCTCCGCAGAGATATATGATGGGGATACGAGCCAATACAGGCGAAGGAAGATCAGGGCAGAGATCCCCCAGATCCTCTTTACCAATCCCGATATGCTTCACAGGGGTATCCTGGCCTATCACCAGGGCTGGGAGGGGCTTCTGAAGAATCTCTCCTTTGTTATCCTGGATGAGGTCCATACCTATCGCGGTATCTTCGGATCGAATGTAAATCAGCTGATCAGGAGACTCAAGAGGCTCTGTCAGCGCTACGGCGCAAGTCCCAGGTTCATACTCCTATCGGCAACCGTGAGTAACCCAAAGGATTTCGGAGAAAGCCTGATCGGGGAAGAGGTCACGGTGGTTAAGTCAATGGGCTCGCCCAGGGCGGGCCAGCATTTTCTCTTTCTCAATCCCATTGAAGGTACCAGTTTCTCTGCGGCCAAGCTCTTTATCGAATGCGTCAGCAGCGGTTTCAGGACCATCGTTTTTACCCAGTCAAGAAAGGTGACGGAACTGATCCATCTCTGGGTATCGAGGCTCTCTCCAGGCCTCAGGAAGGTCATCAGTTCCTACCGTGCAGGCTTCATGCCAGAGGAAAGGAGGGAGATTGAAAGGAGGCTTGCCACCGGCCGTCTCCTAGGGGTGGTATCCACCAGTGCCCTGGAGCTGGGTATTGATATCGGTTATCTGGACATATGTCTACTGGTGGGATATCCCGGAACCATCATCAACACCTGGCAGAGGGGAGGACGGGTGGGCCGCTCAGGAAGGGAATCCTTGGTGATCCTTATGGCAAAACCGGACGCCCTGGATCAGTACTTCATGAAATACCCGGATGACCTTTTTGAGAGGCCCTTTGAGGCGGCGGTACTGGATCCCGACAACCCACATGTGGTAGCGGCCCACCTTCCTTGCGCGGCAGACGAGATGCCCGTCACTCTCGAGGACGAGAGGTTCTGGTCAAAGGGACTCCCAGGGCACCTCCAAGACCTGGAAAGGGAAGGGGTGCTTACAAGGACTGCCGAGGGCAAACCCACCTGGTTTTCCTCAAAGAGGAGGCCCCATCTTGACGTAAACATCCGCTCTACCGGCGAGACCTACAGCATATTTGAAAAAGAGACCGGCCAGGCGATCGGGACCATTGATGGCATAAAGGCCTTCAAGGAATGCCATCCGGGCGCCATCTATCTCCACCGGGCCAGGGAATACGTGGTGGACCATCTCGTCCTGGAAAAGAGGGATATAGTTGTCCACAGGTCTCAACTCAAGTATTTTACGCGGCCCCGGAGCGAAAAGGAGACCGAGATCATCCGTATCAACAGGAGCCGACCAAGGGGACAGTTCCTGGTCCGGGAAGGGGAGCTCAAGGTCACGGAGGTAATAACGGGATATGAGAAACGGTCCTTGCCGGGGCAGGAACTGATGGGTGTCTTTCCCCTCGATCTGCCCCCCCAGACATTTGAGACCATAGGCCTGTGGGTAGAGATTGAGCCGGCCCTCAAGGGTCTCGTAGAAAAAAGGGGGTTTCACTTCATGGGTGGGATCCATGCCATAGAACATGCCGCCATAGGAATCTTCCCCCTCTTCGCCCTCTGCGACAGAAACGATATTGGCGGCATATGTTACCCCCATCACCCCCAGGTGGGTAAGAGCGCGATATTCATCTATGACGCCTATCCTGGAGGGGTCGGCCTTGCACAAAGGGGTTTCGAGATCATCGTGGAGCTGCTCGAAAAGACGCTGGAGATAGTGACGGGCTGTGGGTGTGAGGAGGGTTGCCCCTCGTGCATTCACTCACCAAAGTGCGGCTCCGGAAATAAACCCCTGGACAAGGAGGCTGCCAGTTTGATCCTGCAGGGTCTGCTGGGTCATATCCCCTTTAGCGAGATCGTAGAAGGTGAGGAAGACCCTGAGCCCATCACATATTCTCCTCAGGAGGACCTGGTTCCTGAGAGGCCTGAAGGTCCAAGGATTATCTACCTGGACCTGGAGACACAGAAGACCGCTCAGGACGTGGGGGGATGGCAGAACACCCATCTCATGAGGGTCTCTGTGGCTGTCCTATTTGACAGCCTGGAGGACAGGTTTTACACCTTTGAGGAAGACGGGCTTGAGGCCCTTTTCGACCACCTCTATAAGGCAGATCTGATCATCGGATTCAACATCAAGGGATTTGACTACAGGGTACTGGGTGCCTATACAAACAGAGATCTTAAGGCATTAAGAACCTTTGATATTCTGGAAGATGTGTACAGACGGCTCGGTTTTCGCCTGGGCCTGGACCATCTGGCACAGGAGACCCTGAGCCAGAAGAAGACGGCCAACGGCCTGCAGGCAGTGGAGTGGTTCAGACAGGGGGAGACAGAAAGGCTGATCGAATACTGCCGAAACGATGTTGCGACCACCCGGGACCTATTCCGCTATGGGCTGGAGAACGGACATCTGATATATAGGGAAAGACAGGCCGACAGGCGGGTAAGGCTCCTGGTAGACTGGAGACTGGAGACCTTGTTGAAATGAAGGCATTTGAATGCCGCCGGTGTGGAAACTGCTGCCACGGCGAGGGCGGGATCTTTGTCGGCCGTGAAGAAACCGAGAGGATCGGCCGCTTCCTCGACCTTGCCCCAGAGACCTTTGTGTCCCGCTTTTGTTATGAAAAGAATGGCCGATTGTACCTGAACTCCGGACCTGACCGTTTCTGCGTATTCTATGATAAAGAAAGGGGCTGTAGGATCCATCCTGTAAAGCCCGAGAGGTGCTCTCTATGGCCCTTTTATCCTGCAATAGTCGGCGATAAAGAGAATTGGGAGCTGGCAAAGGATGCCTGTCCTGGGATCAATCCCGCCGGCTCATTTGAGGACTTCATAAGAGAATCAAAGAAATGAACATCCTGGCTAGGCTAATAGACATCATCTATCCCCCAAGGTGCCCCATATGTCAGCGATTCCTTCAGAATGGCGCCACAACGGACGAAAATGGGGGCACCTCTTTTTGCCGATCCTGTCTCCTGGACTTCCACAGAATCACCTCTCCCCTATGCCCTGTATGCGGAACACCCTTTGACTCGCAGGCCCAGGGTGATCATCCATGCGAAGGCTGTCTCAGAAAGCCCCCCTCCTACGATTCCTTGGGTGCCCCTTACCTCTATGAAGGGACCATTATGGAGGCGATCCATCAATTCAAATATGGCGGAAAAGCTTTTCTGGCCGATTCCCTGGGTACACTCCTGGCCCGATTTGCGGCAGAGTGGATCCAGGAGTCGGAAGACCTGTTGGCCATGCCCGTCCCCCTCCACCCCAAAAGGCTTAGAGAGAGGGGCTTTAATCAGAGCCTGCTCCTGGCAAGACACGTGGCCAGAGAGCTGGGCACAAAACTGGACTTTTTGTCCCTCAGGAGGTTAAGATATACTTCACCCCAAACAGGGCTCGGGAGCGAAGAGAGACGAAGTAATGTCCGGGGTGCCTTCGGGCTCGAAGATCCCGCAGTAGTCAAGGGCAAGACGGTCCTTCTTGTTGATGACGTGGCAACAACAGGAAATACGCTGAACGAATGCACCCGTGTCGTCAAAAGGGCAGGCAGTAAGAGGGTCCTGGGCCTGGTACTGGCGAGGACCAAAGAGACATAAACACCGATGGAGCCATACCGTCTCAAGATAAAGACACTTCATCAGGCAAAGAGGGAATGCGACCGCATCAGGGCCGAAGGCAAAAGGATTGTATTTACCAACGGATGCTTCGACATCATTCATCCGGGACACACCCGCTATCTTTCTGCTGCAAGGCGACTTGGAGATCACCTTATCGTTGCGGTGAATAGCGATCGTTCGGTGAGGGCCATCAAAGGTTCCATGAGGCCCATCTTGCCGGACACGGTCCGTGCTGAACTGGTGGCGGCGTTGAGTTGTGTGGACACAGTAATCATCTTTGATGAGGACAAGCCCCTGGCGGTCATCCAATACCTCTTGCCTGATGTCCTGGTGAAGGGCGGAGACT
>CAYVMN010000064.1:0-20980 GCA_964452575.1 uncultured Desulfobacteraceae bacterium
TCGCCCTAACAGATGTTCTGACGGTGAGAGAAAGGCCTAGGGATTTCTGTTGTGCTTTTCAGAAACCAATGCCCAGTTGAAAATCTAGAATCAGGCGAAATCAAATGTAACGGGCTTTGACTTTTCTCTCTCTGGTTGATGCGAGTATAAACCAGGCCAAGGGTCAAAATAAGAAATCCGGATTCGAGTTCTGTGCATTTTCTGCAAGGTCGATGAGATGATAAGAATTGAGTTGACAGAATTTCTCTTTGAAAAAAGGACTATAGAGACAATCAAATTGTGAGTCAAGGAGAAAGTATAGGATCTCTAAATTCCAATCAAGGCACCCTGGGATATCCACCACGTCTGTCTTCTTAAGGCCTTTACTGGAGCGCTTTTTTCTGGTATTTCTTGTCCGTCTTTTTACCATCTGGGTGCCTCCTATTCTATTGGTTCTTCTTGTGAGGCCCCATTATAACAGGTCTCTACTCTCGACTCACATTTCTTGGCTGCCGTGGTTGAGTTTTTGTGATGGTAAGGCCTGAATTCATTATTTTCATTAAAGGAGGAGACAGTGGCAAATCTGGAGGTGGATTTTTGCGGCGTCCGATTTAAGAATCCAGTGGTCGCATCCTCAGCCGAGCCCACTTTGAACGCCAAGAACATGATGAAGTGCATCGATACAGGGGCAGGTGGTGTGACTGCCAAGACCATGAGCGACTCGGAGCCGATGCGTGAGCTTACCAGGCGCTCGAAATGGCGTTTTCTGAACGAGCGGCATGAGGTCTGCCGGGGCAAGATTCCTCGGGCCTTCACTCTTTATGGACGAAGCGGCCTTGCCCTGGAAAGGCCGGAAGAATTCTTACCCGAGGTCAAGAAGGCGCTTGTTTACGCTGATCAACACGATTCAGTGGTGATCGGGAGTATCGCATCCACGGAGACCCGAGGGTGGACAGACCTTGCCCGGCAGATGGAGGATGTGGGAGTGCCGCTGATCGAACTTAACTTCGGGTGCCCCCATCCAAAGCTGATGCCAGGGCTGAGAACCGGAATGAACGTAGGGCAGGATTTCGACTATGCATGCGAGGTGACCAGGGCCGTGGTCGAGGCAGTACACGTGCCCATAATGATCAAGGTAACCCCTCAGGTTGCCGACCTTGTAGAACTCTGCGGCCGACTGAAAAAGGCAGGGGCTGGTGCAGTCACACTGACGAACCGGTATCTCGGCTTCGTGCCGGATATAGAAACCGGAAAGCCCATAATCTATGGATGGGCAGGGGCAGGTGGACCCTGGATCAAGCCCCTCACCCTTAGGTGGATCAGCCAGGTCCACTGCATGTACAGGGGCGAGGTTTTCATCGCCGGGACCAACGGCGCATACGACTGGCGAGATCTCGTCATGTTCATTATGAGCGGGGCCCATATTGTGGAGATGTGCTCTGCGGTGATGGCCTATGGATACGATTGGCTCAGGAAGCAGGTCCAGGGCCTAGAGAAATTCATGGACGAAAAGGGCTACAAGAATGTAATGGAGATGTGGGGTATTGCAGCCGATGCCGCCATACCTTACGCCGACATGCCCAAGGAGTTTGCTCGGATCAATCCTGAACGGTGCAACGCCTGCAAGCGATGCCTGCAAGCCTGTTTCTACGGGGGCATGCAGGACGGCGGGGAAAAGGTCTGGGTTAAAGAAGAGAAATGTGTGGGGTGTGGCGGGTGTCTCTCAGTCTGTCCCGTTCCCGGTGCCATAGACATCCTTACCCATGGGTAGGGTTTCCTGAGGTCTTGGCAGTCGAGGCATTTTCTAGTCCCTTATCTCAATTGAACAAGGAGCCTGATAATACTGGATCAGGTCAACTCGGGGATACTCACCCTGGAAGACCTGGCCCGGTTCTGCTCTGAAAACCCGGCAAAGATTTTTGGGGTATATCCCAGGAAGGGTACGATACAAGTGGACGCTGACGCGGACTTCACCATCGTGGATATGGGGGAAAAAAGGGATCCTTACAGAGAAGGACATGCATTCCAGGACGGGGTTTACATCATGGGAGGGGATGGAGGTCTCGGGCATGCCGGTCTATACTATCGTCCGAGGTCACGTGATCATGGAAAATGGCAAGATAGTGGCAGGGCCCGGATTGGGTCGATTTGTACCCGGAAAAGCATTCACTTAAGAGCAGTGAGTGAAATTGCTATTTCACTCACCATTCTCGTCAATACTCATTATTCATTATTTCTTATTCCTTGACAAATTGATTTTAATATACTAAGGCCTGAACCGTCGGTTTATTTGAAGAACAATAAAGGAAAGGAGGGGTTGGCATGCGAAAGAGCAAATTGATTTCAATGTTTTTGGTGGGTTTTTTTGTTCTCGGGGTGATGGTTTTTTCGGTTTCTACACCCATGGCTGCGAAAGCACCCAAAGGTGCACCAGCCGAATTCAAGGTGGGCTTTAGCGACTTCCTTTCGGGTGGGGGCGCCGTATTTGGGGTCTCCACGAAGGCCGCCAGTGAAGTTCTTGTGGACAAGTGGAACAAGTCGGGAGGCATCGGGGGTGTCCCGATCAAGTTGATCGTTATTGACGAGGCCGGAGGGCCCAAAAAGCAGGTGACCGAATTCCGGCGCCTAGTGCTGGAAGAAAAGGTCAATGCCGTCGTCGGATTCACCTCCAGCTCCAATTGTCTGGCCGTTGCCCCTGTGGCGGAGGAACTGAAGACCCTTACCATTATCCACATCTGCGGGACCCACCGCCTAACCGAAGACATGAAGCTCAAGTACACATTCAGGACTGCAGACAACCAGGCTGCGGACAGCGTGATATTGGCCAGGTATGTGATGAGGGTCAAGCCCAATATTAAGACCGTTGCCGCTATAAACGACGACTATGCCTGGGGCCGGGATTCATGGGGAACCTTCGAGGCGGCGCTGCAGCAGTTACGAAAGAAGGCCGGCATGCCACCCGTGGAGGTCAAGACAACCCTCTGGCCAAAGATTCAGGCAGGGGAGTATTCGGCAGAGATCTCCAAGTTGTTGATGACCAAGGCAGACGTGATTCATTCCAGCTTGTGGGGCGGCGGCCTGATCGCGTTTATCAAGCAGGCTGCCCCTCGGGGCCTGTTCCAGAAGAGCATGGTCCTCCTCAGCACGGGTGAGGCGGCCCTGCAGGACGTTAAAGGGATCATGCCTGATGGCGTCGTTGCACTGCCCCGTGTCACGGCAGGATATTTCCTGGATCCCGATCCAGCGACCCATCCAGCCAATAAGGAGTTTGTGGAAGGGTATAAAAAACTGACCGGAGGACGCTATCCGGATTATCCCGCGTACCGGGCCTACCAGGCATGGGCCGGCCTGAAGGCTGCCTATGAGAAGGCCATAGACATCTTGGGTCGATGGCCTACCACCGAAGAAGTCATCAAGACCTTTGAAAGGCTGGCCTATGAGGTACCCGGCGGGACATGCGTCATGCGAGAAGACCATCAGATCGTTACACCGGGGCTGATCGGGGTCACCAAGCAGTCCAAGAAATACGGTTTTGCCATTCTGGTAAACCGCATTAGGATTGGCGGCGAAGAAATATCGCCGCCGCTCGGGGTGAAGACCTACGACTGGATAAAGACGCTTGAATGAGTAATCCTACCTAGTCCAAGAGGGCGCGAAGGGGTCCAATTTCCCCCTCCGCGCCTCCTCACAAGTGCGCTTGCTGGCAGACACCAAATCAAGACTAAGGAAGCTATGCGAGTATGCTTACCATCATATTGCTAGACGCTCTCAATTACGGGGCCAATCTGTTTCTCGTCTCGGTCGGACTCACCTTTGTTTACGGCGTTCTGCGTATCCTGAACATTTCCCACGGCGCCATTTACGCATTTGGCGCATACCTAGCCACCTGGATTACGCTTAAATTGCTGAATGTGGGGCTTCCTGTCTTCTTTAGCTATTTCTCGCTTCTGGCCGGCGCCGTCATCATCGGGCTCTTGACAGGGCCGATCATCGAGCGGTTGGCCCTCCGGCGGATCTACGGAAGCGACATTCATATCCAGCTGCTCCTCACCTATTCTATCCTCTTGATCCTGGACGATTTGATGAAGCTGATCTGGGGCGGGAATCCCATGTTCGTAACCCAGCCTTATACCTTCCTCGGGGAGTTCCAGGTGTCGGGAGTCATTTACCCCTGGTATAACTTCCTCCTCATCGCAATTGCTGTGGTATTCGGCGCCTTTTTGATCTGGCTCATGCGGCGTACCCGCTTCGGCAAGATCGTTGTCTCGGTGATCTACGATCGCGAGGTGAGCGTGGCCATGGGCGTCAATGTCGGCCTCATCTTCACGGTGGCCTTTACGATAGGGGCCTTTGCCGCGGCCCTGGGTGGGGCCTTCATCGCGCCGACCCTCGCGGTGGTCCCGGGGTTTGCCGTGGACGTGGTGGTGCTGGCCTTTGCCGTTATTGCCATCGGTGGCATGGGGAGTCTGGAGGGCGCGGCCCTGGGGTCATTGATTGTGGGTATTGCGCGGGCGGCAAGTATCCACCTATTCGCCGAGCTGGAACTTGTGGTAATTTACCTGATCATGGTCCTCGTGCTGGCCTTCCGACCCGAAGGGCTCTTCGGCGAGGTTGAAGAGAGGAGGATCTGAGATGAAGTCGAAGCTCCCTGTCCTGATCGTCTCTGCCCTGCTGATTGTCCTGCCCCTGGTGTTGCCGAGCTGGGGTGTCTTCGTCCTCACAAAGGGCCTGTTCATGTTCATAGCGGTTTTGGGTGTTACCATCTTCCTCAGAGGGCGGCAGGTGACATTCGGTCATGCCCTTTTTTATGCCACCGGCACCTATACCGTTGGGTTCTGCGTCAAGTGGTTCGAATTTCGAGAGATCCTGGTGCTTGTCCCCATCGGGGCCCTCGCTGGCCTCATTATGGCGGCCCTTGTGGGGCTCATTATGACCAGATACCGGGGGGTATTCTTTGCCATGCTCAACCTCGCCTTCTCCATGATCTTGTACGCTGTCCTGCTCAAGTTCTACTGGTTTACGGGCGGGACGGACGGCCTGGCAACCGGTGTGGCCAGGCTGGCGGGAGTTAAGGTTCATGCAAGTGGATTTGGGTTTTACTATTTCTCGCTGGTCATTGCAGGAATCGCCACTTACGTGGTACAGCGATTTCTGTCGTCGCCGGTTGGCCATTTCCTGACCGCGCTCGGGGAAAACGAGATTCGCATTGAGTACACAGGAGAGTCTGCCCGCCATGTCTTGTACCTGACCTATGTCCTGGCCGGCGGCCTCGGGGGGGTCGCCGGGGTCCTGGCGGCCTTCACCGTCGGTCAGGTCGTGCCTGAGGATGCCTTTTGGGTCCAGTCCGGCGAGTTTGTCTTTGTGGCCCTGCTGGGTGGCTTTGAGAGTGTTGCCGGCGCGCTGATGGGTGCTGTGGCCTTTGAGTTTATCGAGACTTACAGCTCGAAATTAATTCCCTATGCGTGGCAATTGGTGCTGGGCGGCATCATGTTGCTCGTCATACTCTTTAGGCCGGGTGGATTATATGCCATTTACGAATCCTTAGTGCACGGGCTCAGGCCCAGGAAGGAAGGGATGGCCCATGAGTGATGCAGGTCCAATCCTAAAAGCGATTGACCTGACAAAGTATTTTGGAATGGTCAGGGCTGCCGACGGGATCAATGTGGAGATAAAAAAAGGGGAGTTTGTAGGCATCGTGGGGGCCAACGGATCGGGCAAGACGACGTTCATAAACCTTATCACCGGTTATCTCAAGCCCGAGCGGGGCCACGTTCAGTTCATGGGGAAAGAAACTACCGGCTTACAGCCCCGTACGATTATCAAGATGGGACTTGCTCGCTCCTTTCAGATCCCACAGCTTTACATAAAGATGGCAGTGTTGGAGAGCCTTCTCCTTTCCCTTGCGGCCCAATCGGGAAATGGTGGGAGTTTCTGGCATGCCCTTTCCGTTGAGTCGCGGGTCGCGCAAGGGCTCGAAATGCTTGATCGCTTTGGCCTCAAGGCCTATGCCTACCGACCTGTAAGTGAACTGCCCGAGGGCGGAAGAAAGCTCCTTGACATCGCCATGTCATTCGCCCTCAGGCCGAAGCTCCTTTTTATGGATGAGCCGACGAGCGGGGTCAGCATCGAGGACAAGTTTGAGGTGATGGATACCCTTGTAGAGGTCTTGAAGGAAAGCGATATTACAACTATCTTTGTAGAGCACGACATGGAGGTGGTCCAGCGATACGGCAGGCGTGTCTTGGTCTTTGACGAGGGGCAGATAATCGCCGACGGCGAGCCCGACAGCGTTTTAGCCGACCCTGAGGTCAAACGGATAGTGCTCGGTAAGGTGTGATATGTTACGAGTCGATGATATCAAAGTTACGATCAAAGGTTTTATCATCTTGAGGGGGGTCACCCTGGACATCCCCTCAAGTGGGCTCGTGGGGCTGGTGGGGAGAAACGGCGCGGGCAAGACTACAACGCTCAAGAGCATAATTGGAATCATGCCGGTTTTTTCCGGTCGCATTGACCTTGACGGCCAAGACCTCCTGGAGGTCCCTGGGCACCGGCGTGCGCGATTAGGCATCGGCTACATGCCTGAGGAACGTCGTCTGATCGGCAGACTTTCGGTCAGTGACAACATCTTAATGCCAGCCTGGGCCAGTGGCCTGGAAGGCGAAAACGAACGCCTGGAATACATTTACCACCTGATGCCCGAGGTCAAGAAATGGGCCGACAGCAAGGCGACACAGCTCAGCGGAGGGCAGCAAAAGCTTGTAGCCCTGGCGCGGGCACTCATGAGCGGCCGCAAGCTCTTGCTCCTGGACGAGCCTTTCGAGGGTCTAGCCCCGGCCCTTGGGGAGAAGCTGGGAGAGACAATCCAAGATATCCAAAAAGAAGGTCTGTCCATATTGATTGCCGAGTCAGACGACAAGCGCCTCAACTTCGTCGAGAAGGTCTATACCATTGAGCGGGGGGAGATCCTGAGGAGTGACGATCAAGACCCCTCTGTCTCCTTCTAGTCAGAATCTCCTTAGCCCCTTTGCCTTTGTCTGGCATTCCAAAATTCCAGCACTTCAATAGCTTATTAATCAACATGCCAGGGTTAAGCCGAACATCTCCAACTCGACCTTCAGGACCCGGGGTTTTAAGTTAAGAATAAGAATTAAGGTAACACTTTCAAAACACTAAATTACTAGGAATCAAGAAAGGGGTATAAGAATGGTCAACCTGGAAGTGGATTTTGCTGGCGTTAGATTTCGGAACCCTCTTATACTCGCCTCTGCGACACCTGGCTGGGACGGTGAGAGATCTAATCGGGCCTGGAGGGCAGGGGCCGGTGCCGTAATCCCCAAGAGTTTTGCACCCCCGAGCCGATGGGGCCAGCATCCGCGAACCGGTCGGATGAAGCTCATCCATTTCGGCAGCAAACGGATAGGCATGGTGAATATCGAACTATATACCACCATGACGCTTGAGGACTGGCTGTCCCGTGAACTGGACAAGGCCTATGAGGGCAATAGTTCCATCATTGCAAGCGTAGTGGCCCACCCCAACCCGGAAGACACGGCACGAAAGGCCAGAATTATAGAGGATACGGGCAAAGTGGTCATGTTTGAAATCAATGTTTCCTGTCCCATGCCTGCCGGAGAAGACAAGGTTGGTTTTCAGATGGGCAATGACCCTGAAACCTGTTACCGGCAGGTTCAGGCAGTCAAGAATGTCGTATCCCTTCCCGTAGGAATCAAGTTGACCCCTACGACACACAATATGGTGCCCATTGCCCAGGCCTGCGAAAGGGCAGGGGCCGACTTTTTGACGATCGCCAATTCCGTACGTTCCTTTGCAGGAGTTGATATAGCCACCGGCATGCCCAGGCTGTGTGCCTATGGGGGATATACGGGGCCTGCTATTAAACCCATTACCCAACGTCACGTATCCGAGGTAGCCAAATCGGTGAATGTCCCCATTTCAGCGGTAGGGGGTGTCAGCACATGGGAGGACGTGATCGAGTACATGATGATAGGGGCAACAACCGTTCAGATCTGTACGAGCATCATGTGGCACGGGTATGAGCATTTCCAGGAAATACTCAACGGGCTATCGGAATATATGGAGAGGGAAGACCTTGATTCCTTCGAACGTATAAGGGGTAAGGCCCTACCGCACATCGTGCCCATAGAAGAACTGGCAAAAAGGCCTCCCATGAGTGTGCAGATTGACGCCAAAAGGTGTATTAACCTGAAAAAAGGAGGATGTGAGATCTGCGGAAATTCGTGTTTCTACGGTGCCATCGAATTCAGTCCCAGGCTGGTACTTCGAGCGGAAAACTGTGACGGTTGCGGTTTGTGCGTAGAGGTATGCCCGGCCGGCGCGTTGAAGCTGCTCCCTGAGCAATAGGGGGTTTAGTATAATATCAAAACCTCACAGGAAACCAGGTCATATAAAATTCGTTTTTCTTTGCCATCTTTCGGGCTTTGCGTGAGAATTCTGGAAGAGGATGGGAAATGATCGATTTAACCATCAACAAGAAACAACTGGAGAAGGCCGTAGGGCTTGCAAGGGAGAGGAATATCCTCATTCCCACATTTCGGCAGCAGGTAAATCCGGCCCTCGTCCCGGAAGACGTAAAAAGGGCTTTAGAGAAGGTTGGGCTCTGGGATTTCAACCCGTATAATCTCTTCAGGATCACATGGAAGAATGAACCTGTCGATTTCGGTGGAGGATTCGGTGATGTAAACCGCATGGAAATCCCATCGGAACTCTCCGGGGTCAGCGCCAGGATTATCGCCCTGGTTGGAAAGTGGTTTCCCACTGGGTCCCATAAGGTGGGGGCGACATTTGGCTGTCTTGTCCCCAGTCTGGTTACAGGGCAATTTGACCCAATACGGCAAAAGGCGGTCTGGCCTTCCACCGGTAATTTTTGCAGGGGCGGAGCCTATGATGCCATGCTCCTTGGGTGTGAATCGATCGCTATCCTGCCTGAGGAGATGAGCCGGGAACGGTTCGATTGGTTATCGAAAGTTGCCGGGGAAGTCATTAAGACCCCCGGCTGTGAGAGTAATGTCAAGGAGATATTTGACAAATGCCGGGAACTGAGTGATACCCGCAATGATATCTTCATCTTTAATCAGTTTGAGGAATTCGGAAACCACCTCTGGCATTATGAGGTCACCGGCCAGGCCATGGAAGAGGTTCTCAAAAATGTGATATCAGATGGTGACCGTTACGCAGGTCTTGTCTCTCAAACAGGGTCAGCAGGGAGCTTGGCCGCAGGGGATTACCTGAAGGAGATCTTTCCACAGGGCAAGATCGCTGCTGGCGAGGCATTGAAGTGTCCCACACTCCTCATGTGTGGTTACGGCGGCCATCGCATAGAAGGTATCGGCGACAAGCACGTCCCCTGGATCCATAACGTAAGAGACACTGACATGGTCATTGCAGTGGATGATAATTCGTGTGTGAGCCTCATGAGGCTTTTCAATGAACCGGCAGGCCACGATTTCCTGTCTCGGCAAGGCGTAGACGAGGGCACTATAGAAAACTTGTACCTCCTCGGCATATCGAGCATCGGGAACCTGCTCTGCTCTATCAAATTCGCAAAATACTATGAATTGACTGATAAGGATATTGTACTCACCGTATGGACCGATTCAATGTATCTTTACAAAAGTCGTTTGAAGGAGATGAATGAGGCCTTTGGCCCTTATACGGAAAATCAGGCTGAAAGGGATTACCACCGTTACATCATGGGGGAATCCACGGCCAATATGCGTGAACTGACCTATTACGATCGGAAACAGATCCACAACCTGAAATACTTTACCTGGATAGAACAACAAGGAAAGGATATAAACGAATTGAATGCCCAGTGGTACGATTACCCAGAATACTGGGATAAAATCCATCGGCAGGTGGAAGATATTGACAGATTGATAGGGGCATTCAATAAAAGAACAGGGCTTTCTGCCTCATAATCTTCAGACTTATCGGCGCCCCGGTGCCCACATGGAAAAGTCCAGCCAGTAGCGCTCAAAAGATGCGTCTCGTAGGGCACGCATTATTTGTTTGCTCCATTTCGTCCCGAGCGAGGCCTCCTTCCATCCGTCGGAATCGGGAAGCTTAGAGGAGAACATCTCAAACATTGCCAGGAACTTCTGTTCCCCGGTGGAAGCACCATGAACCTTTCGTTCGGCAGTAGCGATCTTTGAAACCTTCGTGTCAGCGCGATAAAGACGCCCCCGGAAGACCCCCTCAACCACACACAAACGCGGCAGATGCTCCTCTCTATACCAGCGTATTACCTCATCTGCCCCGCTAGGTTCATCCGGAGGATTGCTTCGCACCAGCAGCAGATAAGGGGCGTCGGTGGCTGGCTGTTCCCCTTCTGAAGCAACAAGGCTATAGATGACCCGCATCGAGTTGCGAAAATGACTGATGGACTGCCGTGTCCAAGGTGTTGGATTATTCTGACGCTGTAAGTAGGCCTCACTCTTCATCACGTCTGCTGTATCAGTTTCGTATACCATGAAAAAATCACGCTCACCCCCGAGGGCCCTGTACCGATGTCCCACATGGAACCCGGGAATGGCAACACGTTCCGCCATGTGCTCACAATTATGCCATTTGAGATATTCGAGTTGATAATCCGGATCGATGTCGGCCCAGAAGGCCAACAGGCCCTGAGGTTCAGTATGTGTCATGGCTTTGCCTCCTTCGGTCCATTAAGAAAATGTCCCTACGTTCTTTCCTATTTCCCATCCTAGCCGTCCCACATGCCGGCGAAGGCCTCCAGGGCCTTAACAAAACAATCCATTGGGGCCTGTACCACGCCCGCGCCTATCTGGCCGACGCCGGCCTGGCGATGGGCAATGCCAGTATTGATCCACGGGACAATGCCGGTCTCCACAACACGGCGTACATCGATGCCTGTTGGGACTCCCATACCCTCCATGGTCGGCATAAGGAAATGGGGACTGCGTCCAAGGGTAATTTCCGACATCTCTTCGGTATAGCGACGGGCCTGTGACATCCCCCCAATACCCACGAAATTCGCTACCGCAGGCGAGGCGGCCATGGCAAAGGCGCCAAGCCCAAGGGTCTCGATGATAGCCGAGTCTCCAATATCTGGATTGGCATCTTCCGCACTGAAACCTGGAAAGTAGAGACCTCTAGGCATCTGTACCGGGGATGTAAACCATTGTTCCCCAAGGGCACTGACACGTACACCAAAATCAGTACCGTTTCGCGCCATTGCCGTGACCAGTGTACAGCCAGGAATTCCCGTGGCAGCGTCCATGGTGGCCTTGGCTGCGGCCATTGCAACGTTCAGAAAAAACTGGTCATTGTTTGTAAGGTAGTCGGTTATCTCGCCGAGATGCTCGGTCGCCCATCCGGTGCGCACCAAGTTGGGCATCAACGCCCTTACAAGGAGCGAACTGGCCGCCACGTTGCGCTGATGCATTTCATCACCCATAATCAACGCCTGTGCCATGATCACTCGCAGATCGAGACCGCCTGCTCTTTGCAGTGCTGTCTGCAGGGCCGGAGCTGCTACTTGCCCTAACCAGCGTAGACGCCTTAATACGGCATCGTCATTGGCGCCGAAGCGCAGCACCTTCCCCAGTCCTTCGTTGAGCGTTGTATATGCGCGGTTGCCGTACGCCCTGTTTTCTACCACCATGACGGGCATGGTGGGGGTAATAAGCCCGGTCATCGGACCCACTGAACTGGCGCTATGGCAGGGAAGAAAGGTTATCTTGCCGGCCTCGACTAAAGATTGTGCTGCGGCCTCATCTTGAGCCCACCCTTCATACTGGAGGGCCCCCAGGATGGCCCCCCGAAGGGGTCCGCACATGGTTTCCCATCCCAGGGGGGGGCCGGCATGCAAAACAGTGTAGTCATTCAGCTGCGGCAGCAGGGTTCGGGCGGGTCGTACTTCAATCAGAAAAGGGCGTGAGGCGAAGACCCGTTCCAAGGCCTCCTCGTTGGCTGCAGCAATGGAAGATCTTCTTTTAGGCGACATGATATCCTCCCCGGTTCACCTGAGGCGTTCAAGCAGGCTTGCCAGTCTGGTGTCACCACCAGCAGGTGGGCGCCAATCCACGTGTATGACCGGAACTGCGCATGCCCTCAGCTGGCTGGCAAAGAGCTCTAGACCCAAATTGATTACCCTAGGCCCCATGGACAAAAGGGCTGGAAGATGTGCCGGTACCTCCGGAACCGCATTTTCATTGCGAGCTGGCGGTGTTAATTCCGTTGCTTTTGATACAGGCCCCATGGTCAGTCCCACCGGATTGGCTCCAACTAGGCTCGCAGCCAGACGAACGGCCTGAGCATTACTTTCGGTCAGGATAATTCCGTTCTCCTGCAAGATCCGACACTGCTGATCGTAGCCCTGGGGATCCTGTCTTGTACCGCAGAGAGCGGCGATACATATTATATGTCGGCCTCGTGCATTCGCAAGCCTTTCGGCCTCTTTCCAGGCAGTCGTCAGGGCAGAGGCGGGGTCTGGATGGGCGCCCCATCCCAGTATCACATCGCACACCAATACCGCCACTTCAGGTCTGGCCGCAAGGGCGAGGAGCTGATGCCGTCTGGATTCTGGATCAATCATCGGATGCGGCCGTCCGATGGTGAACTCCTCTGCACCCAGATCCAGGACCACGTGGTCGGTCTTCTCCGAGGTATTGAGCGTGCCGTCGAGATTTGACTTCACCCCTCCCAGCAATTGTCGCAAGAGCCAAAGCGCCTCATAGGCCAGAGTACCACCGCAATACAGGCCGTGGATGGTGCGCTGTTCTGGGTGCATCTTGGCGCGGAGGGCCCCAAAAGATGGGGGCAGGTCAAGCAAATGGTCCGAAGGCCTGGATGGTACGGGCTCATCGCGGGCCAGGGCCCCAGCAACCAAGGCGCCTTGCTCAAGGGTGGTCGCAAGATATAGGGTATTTGCTGGGCTGGGCCACTGCTCGCTCCCCAGGAATGCCAGCACGCAAGGCTTGCCTGCCTGAGCTGCCTCCCTGGCCAAAAGATCGGCCACTTTAACATCAGGGGCCTTTGAGATCAGCACGATCACCTTTGTATGTTCGTCTCGGGCTAGCATCTGGAGAGCGGCTCGCATGCTGTGTCCGCCTATACGTCTGTGCAAGTCGCGTCCGCCTACACCAATTCCCTGGGATATTCCCATCCCCTGCTGGGCTAGCAGGCAGGCCACCTCCTGCAGTCCAGTCCCTGAGGCAGAGACCATGCCGACCGGGCCTCGAGGCACTTGGTTGGCAAAGCCCAGTGGCACCCCGTTGACTATCGCCGTGCCGCATTCCGGCCCCATCAACAGCAGCCCTTGTCTGGCCGCCAGTTCCTTAAGTTCCTTCTCTGCCCCTAGATCCACATGATCGCTAAAAAGGAAGACGTGCAGGCCATTTTCTAAGGCCTTTTGCGCCTCGCGGCGGGCATACTGGCCAGGGACGGATATGCAGGCAAGATTTGCTCCTGGCATACGTTGGAGGGCAGTCTCCAGGGTACGCGGTGCCATTTCCCCTCCACCCTCTCTGGAGACAGGGATGTGTGATAAACGCCTCTTAGCTTCCTCCACACCAAGGTGGACAGCCTCGGGGGTGCTTCCCTGCAGGCAGACGAGGAGATCGTTTGCCCCTGCCTTCTGGCCCTCAGAAGTGAATAGTCCAGCCTCTTGCAGGATAACCTTATTCTGTTGCGTTCCCATCATCACTGCCGCCTTAAGGACTCCGGGCATGCCTTGTAAGGTGGCAGATAGCTTCATCAGGACCAGCGAATCACGGTAGGTGCTCGGCAGGACCAGGCAGTGCATGTGATCAGTCATTCTATACCTTTTAAAATCCATCGATTTTTTGCATGTTAGGCACTCTTGAGGATGCCACCAGACGACACCCGAGAACCATACCCACCATGGCATCAATCCCGGAGCTGTGACCAGTAGTCGCCAAAGAGGCGGCATGCTCTGGCCACCTATCCGGTTTCTGTGTGAACAAGGAACGTATCAAGAGAACCAAGGTCTCGGCAAAATCCCCTTCCAGGGCGCAGCGGACAAACTCCCCGCTCAGGGCAGGAGTTTTGGCCGCCACCTTTTGGAGGAACCGGTTACATGCGGGACTAGACAAGACCGTCTCAAGCCTTCCTGTTATATGCAACACCGCCAGTAACCCGACCAGCAGGTCGTCACCCGAGGGCGTGAGTCCTTCTCCCAGGCCCAACAGACGACCGGCTGCTTCCAGCAGACAGGCGGTTGAGAGCTGACTGCGTGCAAGTAAGGGGCTAAAGACATCCAGCACTTTTCGGCCTAACAACGAAAGATCATTCCCTTTGCCTCGCAATGCCAAGAGCAAGGGGGCCAGACCACGGCCGAAAGCGTTCTGGATCAGCCATGCGGCCAGCCCATCAGCCTTCCTGTAAAGCTCGGATGCAGTTAGGGAGGCAACCGGACTTAACCGACCATCCCACTCCTTGGCACCATCTAATATGAGCTTCAATACCGCTGGTAGTGCAGCCACGCCTCCAACTTGCCTTACCACCAGTGCCCCGGCGGGCAGCAACGGCAGCTCTTCATCTACCTTCCAGGCAACCGACAAGGCCAACGGTGCCTTTAACCTCCCCTCACCTTGCAAAGTCAGTAGACGTCCGGTGGGTGTGCGAATATTTATGATGCGATCATAGCAGGAATGCACCCATCCCACAACTGCCTGCTGACGTCCAAATATTCTGGCAGCAGCACAGCTCCAACGGTGAATCTGTAATTCTCGTCTCGCTGATAATTCCAGTTCTAGCCCCCCCGTCATGCTGATGATTACGAGAAGTAAGCCTCTTATACTATTCCTATCCTTCCACCAAATATTGATCAATTATATTCTCGCTCCCCGCCTTCGCAAGGACAGGCTCGCCGGGAGCGACGGTCCAGGAGGTTTCTTGCGAGGTTGTCATTTATAGGTTTATATTTTGTTGCGATATTTGGTAAATAGTATCATTGGGATCTAGGGCCCGACTCTGGTGGCTATTCGGGGTTTGAGGCGGGCCGAGTTTACCGTTGGCGGGGCTGGAGCCCTACACGCTTATCAAGTGGCAGAGAAAGTTCGTCCAAGAAGATGATAATAATTGTGTAATCCAGGGACGATAATATGCAAGGCGGCCTCGATATCGAAAAAAGGAAATATTATCGATACACTGTTTTCGCAGTTATATCTTTGACCTATGTCATGGTCTATTTCCACCGAATGTGTCCGGCTGTTATTGCCGTTGATATTCAGAACTACTTCGAAGTGAGCGGTACCCTCCTGGGCCTGATGAGTTCAGCTTACTTCTACCCATATGCCATCATGCAACTGCCTGTAGGCCTTCTGGTGGACTCCTGGGGCCCCCGCAAGACGGTTTCCCTTTTCCTGATTTTGGCTGCTTTGGGCTCTGCGATGATGGGTCTTACTTCAGTTTTTGGCTTGGCTGTAGTAGGCCGTGTAGTAGTTGGTATTGGTGTCTCAACGGTTTTTGTCTCCAATTACAAACTCCTGACTGAGTGGTTCGAGCCCCGCAAGTTCGCCATTATGGGCGGTATTTTTATGGCCATGGGCGGTATTGGAGTCCTCCTATCAACCGCTCCGCTGGCGTGGGTGAGCAATCTCATTGGGTGGAGAATGACCTTCGTAGTGGTGGGTTTGGTGAGTATAGTAATGGCCTTTGCGGTCTATAGATTCGTCTTTGATCGGCCGACGGACATGGGTTTGCCTGCTATCGATTCCACTCCACAAGATCAGACGAGTACGAAGGTGGGCATTCTGCAGGGACTCAAAATGGTCTTGACCGAATGGCGCTTTTGGCCCATAGCCGCCTGGTCGTTTTTTGTTGTCGGAATATTTTTTGCACTGGCAGGGCTCTGGGGAGGCCCCTTTCTGATGCATGCCTACGGCCTGAGCAAAACAGGGGCAGGGGCAATCCTGTCTATGTCTGCGGTTGGGCTCGTCATTGGAAGCCCTTTCTTGGGGATTGTGTCTAATCGAATCGGCAGGAAGCCGGTTCTTATCGGCTGCAACCTCATCCTGATCATGGTCTGCGGCGCATTTTATCTTTTCACCGATAGAATGCCTCATGCCCTGCTATATGTCTTCTTTTTCTGTCTATGTCTGTCCACCACAGCCCTAGCCCCGGTTATCGTGGCATACACCAAGGAGCTTTTTCCGTTAGGAGTTGCCGGGACTTCAGTGGGTTTGGTGAACCTCTTTCCCTTTTTGGGAGGGCCATTTTATCAAATCATTTTCGGCGCGGTTTTATCGGGGGGTGCCAAAGACAGCAGGGTGTATCCAGTGACGAGTTATCAGGACGTGTTTCTGATCTGTCTGGTAAGCGCCTTGATTTCAATGCTGATAGCGCTGCTATTCCAGGAAACCCTCTCTCGTGAGTAAGGCCTCCCAGGGCCTATGCGAACTCCTGAATCACCTGCCATGGCCTTCAGACATAGCCCTCAATTCAAAAAACAGCTTGATTTTTCTGTCTGATAGTTAGAGAAGTGTATATCCCCAAGTCGCAAAAGGCAAGAAAATCGGCATCGCAAGAGGTAGGTGTGAAGAAACCTTGGAGGGGCTCCTTCGTCTGGACCAGCTGGAATCGGTGCAGGGATTGTTTGACTCCCTCCGGGGGGTTAGGGCAGAGGAAGTCAAAGATCTGGACGGGCTAGATAAGGGGCGGTGTCTATGGAAGAACTGAAATCTCCAAAAAGGGGAAGCCTGGCTGTCTTTAATATCGGTGCACTGGTCTCGGGTGATCTGGAGACCAGGGTGTTAGATGCCGATTCTTTGATGTGCGAAAATGACATCATCACCGCCATAGGCAGGGGGCTGGATGTCTCCAAGGCGAATCTCGTAATTGACGCAAAAAACACGACGGTGATTCCCGGACTGATAGACTCACACTGCCACATCGTTCTGGGAGACTATACCCCTCGACAGAAGCAGGTGGATTTCCTTGATTCCTATGTCCATGGTGGAATCACAAGCGTTGTCACAGCCGGAGAGGGCGTACATGCCCCGGGTCGGCCACACGATCCGGTGGCCGCCAAGGCCCTTGCCATTGCCGCCCTCAAGTGCTTCGAGAACTTTCATCCCAATGGGATGAAGATAAATGCAGGCTCAGTCATGCTGGAGCCTGGACTCACAGAAGAGGACTTTGTCGAGATGGCCAGGGTTGGCGTCCGGTATGCAAAATACGGGTTTGGTGAATACGCAGATCCCCGTGACGGTGAGCCCGAGGTTCGCCAGGCCCAGAAACATGGCCTCTGCGTGATGGCCCATAGCGGGGGCACCTCTGTCCCGGGATCAAGTCCAATAGGCCATGAGGTCCTGCTTCATCTTAATGTTGACGTCTGCGGTCACATTAATGGAGGCACAACCTCCTTAGACGATGACGGGGTGGTGCGTATTATCAGGGAAAGTATTATGGCCCTTCAGGTCGTCCAGGCTGGCAACCTTCGCTCTGCTTTACATATCCTCGAAACCGCGCGGCGGCACGACGCCCTCCACAGGATCTGCATTGGAAGCGATACCCCCACGGGCACAGGCGTGATGCCGCTGGCAATCCTAAAGACCATCTGTGAACTGGCTTCCCTGGGAGACATGCCTCCTGAGGCGGCGATTGCCCTCGCTACCGGAAACAATTCTCGAATCTTTCGACTCAAGACCGGGACAATTTCCGTGGGAAAGCCGGCAGATCTTGTCATCTGCGATGCCCCTTCCGGCTCAACGGCCCAAGACGCCCTGGGGGCCATATCTCGGGGGGATATCCCCGGGATATCCTGCATCGTGATAGATGGCAGCATACAGGTGTATCGCAGCCGTAACACCCCGCTTGCAAGACGCCTTGCCTCCCTTGTTGAATGACTGTTCGCACCCTTGCCCTCTCTGTAGTATCAATTTGGTCTTCAGAGCCCCATCATGGTGCCGCCGCTGCAGCTTTCCGCCTTGCTGCCTTTACCAGTGAGAGTTTTCATCCCATGAAGGATTCCTGAAGGTTGCCAGTGCAGGAGGAAATCTGGTATTTTGGCTTTAATATTATCCGTACCAATAGCAAAGGAGGGGCTGATGGATTTTCGCTATATTCTGCTGGACAAGAAAGGTCATATAGGCACCATTACCTTAAACCGGCCTGAAAAGCTCAATGCCTTGAACGAGCAAATGTTTGATGAGATAGCAAAGGCCCTGGTCATCGTGGCCGGAGACGATGAAATAAGGGTCCTTGTTCTCAAAGGGGCTGGACCTATTTTTTGCGCGGGCGCCGACCTCAGAGAAGAGGGAGGTGAGGAGGCCCTTCGCATGCAAAACGCAGAGGAGATACGCCGTGATATAAGGCGCTCTTCACGGGGCTGTATCGAGGGATTACAGCAGCTTCCCCAGCCTAGCATTGCAGTGATACAAGGGGCGTGCGTGGGTGCGGGGTTCGATCTTGCCTTGGCCTGCGACATAAGGATAGGCGCGGGAGATGCCCGGTTCATGGTGGCTTACACCCGTGTGGGCATGATCCCAGGCCAGGGTGGGGCCTGGCTTTTGGCAAGGATCGCTGGTCTGCCCAAGGCCGCAGAGATGCTATTTACCGGAGATTTCATGAATGCACAGGATGCCCTTAAATACAATGTACTCAATAAGATGGTATCTATCGAAGATCTGGAGGAAGAAACTCGCAAGATGGCAGGACGAATCGCGGCTATTCCGCCCATTGCAAATCGCATAAACAAGATGCATCTCTACCGTATGCTTCAGATGGACCTGGCCACCGCCTTGGACTTCGCCGCCGCCAGTCAGCCCATCTTGATTACCTCAGAAGACACCAGGGAGGCGATCAATGCCTTCCTTGAAAAACGTCAGGGGGTTTACAAGGGCAGGTGAAGGTAAAGAGCAAAGGGGTTCCGTGTCGGGTTTGTTAGAGAGGGTTTAATAAGTTCAATTTGATAGCGATCTATCCCTTGTAAAAGGAATATTCTTTGTGATAAGGGAGGCCAAGGAATCATAGGGCAACATATTTGGACAGGATAGAATAGATGGATAATGCTGAACTGCCATTGAAAGACATACGAGTATTGGATCTTACGACCTCCTATGCCGGTCCATTCTGCACAATGTTCCTAGGCGATATGGGAGCCGAGGTTGTCAAGATTGAAGAGCCCGAAAAAGGAGATGACAGCCGCTATTGGGGCCCGCCCTTTTACAAAGGGGCAAGCCCGTGGTACCTGAGTGCCAACCGCAACAAGCGCAGCATCTCTCTGAACATCCGTGACCCAAAAGGGATGGAGATCCTGAAAAAACTCGTTCAAGAGGCCGATGTGTTTGTGGTCAGCCTCGCCCTGAAGGCCCTGGAGAAGTTGAACCTGTCCTATGAGGCATTGAGGGAACTGAACCAGGCCCTTATATATTGCTCTATTACAGGTTTCGGGCACACAGGGCCTTATAGGTATCGCCTTTGCTACGATCTCATCTCCGAAGGCATAGGAGGAGTTATGGGCGTCACAGGTGACAATGACCGACCGGAAAAGGTAGGGACAGCCGCTGGGGATATCCTGGCTGCCCACCAGGCCTGCTTTGCCATCGTCTCATGCCTGTACAGACGTAACTTTACGGGCATGGGCGACTTCATAGATGTCTGCCTTGTGGACAGTATTGTCTCCTTCGTTACCCCGAGGGTGGTGAGTTACCTGGCAACCGGAGAACTTCCCAGACCCGATGCCAATCGTACCTCTCCCATCGCCATCTACCAGCCAGTCCGAACAAGAGACGGCCACCTCAACGTGGGCATTGGAAATGACCGCATATGGGAGAGGGCCTGCAAACTCCTAGGGCTCGAAGAGCTCTTAGATGTGGAGCGTTACAGGACCAATGAGAGCCGAAAGATCCATCGGACTGAGATTGTCACTAAATTAGAGGAGGTCCTGGTAACAAGAGACACCCAGTACTGGTTTGATCATCTTTCGGAAAACGGCGTTCCCTGCGGTCCGATCAATTATATTGACAGCGTGGCCGCAGACCCCCATATCCAATCGCGCGGGATGTTTTTCGATCTGGAAGATGAAGAACTGGGAACTGTTCCTCAGGTTGGGTCCCCGTGGAAGCTGGGTAATACTCGGGAGCAGGACCATAGACCTCCACCCCGCATTGGAGAACACGACGCAGAGGTCTACAGGGAATGGCTGGGGCTGGATTCGAAGGATCTTGAAGGGCTCAGAAGTTCTGGGATTATCAGATAAACCAGAGATAAATTTGATAGGGATTCATAAGGAGGGACCAATGGAACATGAATTTGAAGACATCCTCTACGATAAGAGGAATAAGGTGGCGAGAATCACCATCAATCGGCCTGAAGCGGCAAACATGTTTCGGGCAAAGACCCTTCGTGAATTGAAAGATTCCCTGGAAGATTCACGGATAGATGATACGGTGCGGGTGGTCGTGATATCGGGTGCCGGGGGAAAATTCTTCTGTATCGGTGGGGATAAGTCAGACCTTGAAAAGACCTTTGCCTATAAAGGGGTCATCCCTGTCATGGACGTCTACGACCTTATCGACAGGCATCCCAAGCCGATTATTGCCGCTGTGGACGGCTTTGCCGTGGGAGGGGGAAATGTCTTACATGTGGTCTGTGATTTTACCATTGCCACGGATCGATCGACATTCAGGCAGGTGGGTCCGATGATGGGCAGCTTTGACGCCGGGTACGGGACCTGGTACCTCGAAGACCTGGTCGGCAAGAAAAAGGCCAAAGAGATGTGGATGCTTAACAAGAAATATACGGCCCAGGAGGCCCTTGAGATGGGCCTTGTGAATGTGGTTGTCCCGCATGAACAACTGGAGGCCGAGGTAGACCGATGGTGCCAGCAGCTCATCAAGAGGGGGCCCCAGGCCCTCTACGCAATCAAGGCCTCGTTTACCGCAAGGCACAGTGGTGTTGCCGGTTTTACCAGGGTCGCCCATGACCTCTTGCTATCCTATTATCTCGACTCCAAAGAGGCCAAAGAGCT
>CAYVMN010000065.1:0-20947 GCA_964452575.1 uncultured Desulfobacteraceae bacterium
GTAACGAGGTTTAAGACCTCACTGCCGTTCTATGAAATGATGCCGTCTTTTACGTGCTTTGGAAAAAAGACCCTCACGGTCCTCCCTCCGGGCCACGGGTGGCCTTTCTTTCAAAGCGCTAAAGTGTTACGTTCGGGGTATGTTGGAGCAGGACAAATGACCGCTGCCTTGTCGTTTCGACAAGGGAGAGGAAAGTCCGGGCTCCGCAGGACAAGGCGCTGGGTAACGCCCAGTCCCGGCGACGGGAAGGAAAGTGCCACAGAAAGGAGACCGCCCCCGCAGCAGGCTGAGCGCCTGCGGCGGGAGTAAGGGTGAAAGGGTGAGGTAAGAGCTCACCAGCCCCGTTGGTGACAACGGGGGCTTGGTAAACCCCGCCTGGAGCAAGACCAAATAGGGGAACGCCGGAGGGTGGTCCGCCCGAGTTCCCGGGTAGGTCGCTTGATCCCGCTAGTAATAGCAGGACTAGATGAATGGTCATTGTCCCGAGAGCGGGTGACCGCCTCGGGAGACAGAACCCGGCTTATGGCCTGCTCTGACATACCCAAATTGGCTCAAGGCCAAGGGCGCGGGGCACACGGCGCCAGGCCTTATGCCCAACGTCTTAAGCCTTTGCCTAATACATGGTCAGCAAGTGGTTGTGATCAACCCAGAGTGTTAAGTTCGAGATACAAGGAGAAGTCATGTTTCTCGCGGGTAATTTCTTGGCTGCCATTGCCAAAGTGATCGATATTGCACTGACCCTTTACATGTGGATCATTATCGCCAGGGCGGTGATATCTTGGGTCAACCCGGATCCCTATAACCCCATCGTCCGGTTCCTGACCTCGGTTACTGAGCCTGTTCTTTTTCAGATCAGGCGCAGGCTCCCAATAAACTTCGGGGCATTCGACTTCACTCCCATTATCGTGATTCTGGCCATTATATTCCTCCAGTCCTTCCTGGTCAGGAGCCTGGCCGAATTGGCCATGCGTATGGGATCGTAGAAAGCGCTCAACCCTGCAACTGCTCACTGCCCGCTGCCTGCTGTCTTATGCCCAGGTAGTTACTCAGGTTCAAGGTTAGAAATTCATGAAGATTGAATCCAGCCCTCAAACCGTCATCAATGTGAAGGTCATTCCGAGGTCTTCCAGGGATCAGATCGTTTGTCTTGAGGAAGGAATGATCAAAGTAAAGCTGACCGCCCCTCCGGTTGAGGGGAGGGCCAACAAGGCCCTTAAGGAATTGCTTGCCAATAGGCTGGGTCTCCCAATCCGGGATATTGAGATCATATCAGGAGAGCGATCCAGACAGAAATCGCTCCTTATTCGCGGCCTCTCCCCTCAAGATGTCGAGGCCCTCCTAAAAGATGACTAACCACTATCCACTACCCACCGCTTGCTGCCCTCTGCCTTCCGCCCCCTCTCATCCCCTAATGACCTTTATCATTTCTTCGTGAATCGACGGATTAGCAGCCACAATGCTTTTCTGATAAGGAGAATATGGCCTCCCCTCGAAGGTGCTGAGTCTTCCCCCTGCCTCTCTCACAATGATCGTTCCCGCCGCTGTATCCCATGGCTTCAGGCCCTCTTCCCAGAAGCCATCCAGTCTGCCTGCTGCCACATAAGCCAGGTCCAGGGTGGCGGCCCCCGGCCTCCTCACACCCTGGGTCCTGATCACCATCTTCTGAAATAGCTCCATAACCTCTTGTGGTCTTTCGTGGATATCATAGGCAAAGCCTGTAGCCAGGAGGGATTCCCCCAGCTCCTGGGTCCTGGAGACCTGAATTGGCGTATTGTTCAGATAGGCCCCACTCCCAGTGGAAGCTTCGAAAAACTCACCCATACAAGGGTTGTAGATCACCCCGAGCACTATCTCACCTTCAATTTCCAGGGCTATTGAGATGGCATAAAAGGGAAAGCAATGGGCAAAGTTGGTTGTACCGTCCAGGGGATCAACAAGCCAGATACGATCTGATGACTTCTGATAATCTCCGGCCTCCTCAGAGAGGATGCTATCCTGCGGGAAGTTAGAACGTATGATATCAAGAATCGCCCTTTCTGCCTCAAGATCTGCCTCGGTGACGAGATCGATCTCGCCCTTCTTCGTGATGTGATTCACCTGCCCGAACAGGCCGTTCAGGATCTCTCCGGCAGCCCTTGCAGCCCTGCCGGCAATGGCCAGTTCCTTTCCCCGGATGCCTGCCTCTCGTCTCTTACCCGACTTCATCGACCCAATGGATTTCATTCATGATTCCCCGCTCTTCATTTTTCATAACTATCACAAATCCTGGCCTCTCTAACCTTGAGCTGTGAACTTTAGAACTCTGAACCTGAGTAGTTACCATCTTTTAGTCTCACAGGCTATACTATGAAATTGCACTATGTCAATCCGTCCTCCGGTCCTCTGTCCAGTGGCTTGTGGCAATTGGGGTTCAAGTTGATTGACATACGGCTTTCATTTTACTAAGCTCCTGCCTAAAAAGAGTGGGCTTCCCGATAAACAGCCTCCCCAGGAAGATTTGCAGAGGGGGAAAGGAGTAATAGAAATGGCCGCCAAAGAGCAGATACAGATCCAGCCACCTTCGGGTGAACAATCAGTGTATCAAAGTGACGAATATGACGAAATATCTTTGAAAGACCTCATTTTGACCCTGTGGGGTTATAGGAGGACAATTGTTCTCCTTTCATTGGCAGCAGCGATTCTTATAGTCGCCATAGCCGGTTTTGCTTTCCTTCATCAGGCAAAAGAGAATGTGGCAAAGCTGCAATTCAAGCTCGACTTTCAAGGTGTTGAAAAGAATGAATACCCCAATGGCATGAAATTCAGCACCTCTGATATCCTCTCTATGCCTGTGCTGAATACGGTTTATAAGGAAGACAGACTCGACCAATACGTGAAATTCCCTGTCTTCAAGGCATCCTTGGCCGTTATCCAGACAAACGATCAGCTGAGATTTCTTGAATATGAGTATGCATCAAAGCTGGATGATAAGAAATTGAATGTAGACCAGCGGGCCAAGCTTGAAGCAGAATTCTTAGAAAAAAAGAAGAGCGCCCTTGTCCCTATTTATGCCCTTATGTGGGACCTGGGGGCAGCCGAGAACGTGGCATCTCCCCCGGCTGATCAGGTGAAGAAGGTACTAAATGATATTCTCCGGGCCTGGGCCGAATACGCAGATCGGGTAAAGGGTGCCAACCAGTATCAGATATCCCTTGCCTCCCGCAACATCCTGTCAAAGGAGGATCTTGAAAGTCAAGATTACTACATTGCAATGGACATGCTGAGGAAGACCATCAAGAGAATTACAGACAATATTAAAGAGTTGGAAAAGATACCGGGTGCCAAGACCCTGAAGATTGGGAAAAAAGGGATTTCCCTCAGTGATCTCGCGTTCAGGATGGCCGATGTCGAGAATTTCAAACTCAGCCCTTTGGGTGGTCTGATCCGGCAGACTGGCGTCACAAGAGACGAGAAACTCGCGATCGGGTACCTACAAAACAGGCTTTTTGAATTGGGCCTAAGAAGTGACGAGGCCACTGCCAATATAAAGGTGTACGATGATTCCCTGGATAGGTATTTACAAAAGCCAGTGAGTGTTATGGCAAGACGTGATCTAGAGACACCCCTCACACCGCCAGCACAGCCCAGGGCAGAAGGCAGCGTTCCTGCCATGATCCCCCAATTTGGCTCGTCATTTCTTACTAGCCTCATTGAGATGGCTCAAGAGCACTCGGATGCCCAATTCCGACAGGATATCAGCAATAAAATGATTGATGAAGGATTGAGAAAGGCGAATATCGACGGAGAACTGAAGTATTATGAAAAACTATACAAACTGATTCGCGACCCAGGTAGTCAAGACACATCAAAGGCCTTTGTTGATGCTGCAAGGCATCGAATCAATAGTACTATGGAGGCGGTATTTACCATATTGATGCAGACGATTGATGAGGTAAACGACATGTACCTCGAACTGAGCAGGGTGAACCTGAATCCTGATAGCCTGCTTTATAATGTCCCAGAGCCTGTGATGACATCTGTAGAGAGATCGCTAAGGCCCAAGAAACTCCTCATGTATGTTGTTCTGTCATGGATCCTCGTGGAAGGGATGATCATCTTCGGGGTATTGATCGCAAATGCCTTTGCGAGACCCCGCCAAGTAAGCAGAAAAGCAATTTGATGGCCCTTATCCAACTTCCCACAATCTGCTATCAAGAAGCGGGGTAGCGGCCACGCTTCGATATTCTAATTTTCATCTGGTGAAAAAGAAGCCGTTGTTGGTTGGCCTCTTTTAGGGGACTTCCGACTATAAGCAAGCAGGCTGCCCCCACTCTAAAGCACGGTCAGGTCTTCGTCTCTTAGATCTGAGACAAACATGTGTCCCGGTGAATGCGTGATCACGAGCGGAAGTGCCGCAGAAGTGACCGCAAGCATGGAGGTCACGCCGCAGGCCCAGAACACGGGTATTTCATCCGGTCTGATGCTTACCGGATCCCCAAAGTCTGGCCTTCCAATATCTCTTATGCCGATTGACTCCGGTGAACCCATATGAACTGGGGCGCCATGGGTCATATGAAAACGTGTGGTGATCTGAACGGCGCGTACGGCCTCCCTGGGCGTCATGGGCCGCATGCTCACCACAAGGGGCGAGGAAAACGGACCGGCAGACCGGCATTTACGGTCGGTGATGTACATGGAGACATTCTTATTTTCTTCAATGTTTCGAACCGGCAGATTGTTGGCCATCATGGCGTTTTCAAAAGAAAAACTGCATCCCAAAAGAAAGCTGACCATGTCCTTACTAAAGAGATCGGAGACATCCTCGGTTTCATAATCCAGCTTTCCGTATCTGAATATTCTGTAACGTGGAAGATCCCTCCTCAGGTCAGCGCCCGATGCAATGGCAGGCTCTGTCTGACCGGGTTCCAGGACATCCAAGATCGGGCAGGGTTTGGGGTTTCGCACGCAAAATAACAAGAAATCAAAGGCCTTCTCAGCTGGCAACATGACGAGATTGGCCTGAATAAAGCCGGGGGCGGCGCCTGAAGTGGGCGAGGTCCATTTTCCAGACCTGATCAACCCTCGTAATTGGGCAGGAGAAAGATCTTTGTCTGTATTCAACATCAACCTCCCAAGTCATATTCCTGTTGTCTTGCACGTATTGAACTCAATTTCCTTGAGTCATGGCGCCATTTCCGCAGAATAATCAGTCTTTCGCTTCTTCCTCTTTTTTCTTTTTTAGGGCCTTGTACACCTTTTCGGCTGTGACAGGCAAGGAGGTTATATCCACTCCCACTGCGTCATAGATGGCGTTGATCAATGCTGCTGCTGTTGGACATGCAGGAGGTTCCCCAGTACCCTTGGCCCCGAATGGCCCGGAGGGCTCCGGCTCTTCAACAATAATCGGGGTAATGGGGGGTGCGTCTTCGGCCGTTGGGACCAGATAATCCCCAAGACCGGTGGTCAGGAGACCGCCGTTATCGTCAAGGACAATCTCTTCCATCATGCCATATCCCAATCCCATGACTACACCACCTTGGATCTGCCCTTCGATGTTCATGGGGTTGACGGCCCTTCCGACATCGTGGGCAGCCGCCACGTTTATTATTTCGAACTGACCTGTTTCGGTGTCCACCTCCACTTCCACCATCTGAGTGGCATATGAATATGCCCCATAAGGAATTCCTGCACCGGTTTCCGGGTCTAGTAGCTCGGCCGTGGGGGGATTAAACATCCCGCTTCCGGTTGTCAGAACACCCATCGCACGAAGCCTCTGACAGACATCCCGAACCGTCAGGTGCCTCTCGGGACTTCCTTTGACAAAGACGCGGTCGTTTCGGATGATCAGGTCGTCGATGTTGGCCTCCATTTCCGCAGCCGCCTCTTCGAGGAGCATCTTTCTGACCTTTTCGGAGGCCAGCCTTACTGCATTTCCCGACACATAGGTCTGTCGGCTGGCCGAGCTCACCCCCGCTTCAGGGGTAACCTGAGTGTCGGCAGATTTGATGCTCACTTGTTCCGGGGAAAGACCAAGGCTCTCGGCAGCAATCTGGATGAGGGCCGTGTCAGAGCCCTGCCCAAGGTCAGCCGCTCCGCAACGCACAACACAGGAACCGTCCTCCAAGAGCTCCACATATGCACTAGAGGGGTTTGGCCTGGCGGTATTCCCGATCCCAAAACAGATGCAAGCGATACCTCGCCCCCTTTTTTTCACAGTGTACCTATCTCGTTTAAGTCCATGTCTCAGCCACCCGTTCCAGTGTCTCCAGGGCGCCAACGCCGTGCTCCAAGACCTGTTGAGTTACGGTGGACGAGCCTTGCCGGAGCATGTTTAGACGGCGGACCTCAATAGGAGTCAGACCACATCGCCTGGCGATCTCATCCATAAGGGGCTCATGGCAAGGTGACATCTGAGGACCGCCGAAGCCACGCATGGCGCCTGAGATCTGGGTGTTTGTGTAAACCCCATACGCATCTACATGTACATTTGGACAGTCATATGGGCCTAGGGCCATGGTTGCCGAGCGAGTGATCACAGCCGGTCCGAAAGAGGCGTATGCGCCGGTGTTGCCGATGACTTCGGCATGGGCAGCGGTAAGCCTCCCTTCCCTTGTAGCTCCCAAACGATACCTCATGCGAAAGGCATGCCTTTTGGTGCTAGTTCGGAGTGATTCTTCCCGGTTCCATACCATCTTTACCGGCCTCCCCGTAACGTAGGTCCCGAGGGCTACAAAATGCTGAAGCGATAGGTCGATCTTGCCGCCAAACCCACCGCCTGTTGTGGCCTGGATTACGCGCACCCGACTGATCGGCATATTCAGCATTCGAGCCACCTCTTGTCGATGGTAGTGCGGTCCCTGGCAGCAACAATGGACAACGAGAATCTCCCCTTCCCAGTAAGCCAGCGCTGCCTCGGGTTCAATATAGGCATGGTCAACGGTCTGCGTTACAAATTCTCGCCGAACGACCACATCGGCCTGCTTAAACCCGGCCTTGATATTGCCTTTGCGCATCTTCCTGTGGATAAGAATGTTGCCATTTTCGTGGATCTGAACAGCCTCCGGCTTCATTGCCTCACAGGGGTCGAACACGGCAGGGAGCACATCATAATGGGTGGCTATCTGTTGGGTGGCCAGCCTGGCAAGTTCTCTCTCTCGAGCAATCACCACCGCGACCGGTTCCCCGGCGTAACGTACCTTAGTCTCTGGCAGGAAAGGTTGATCTTTGCAAATTACACCATAGTACTTTGCACCCGGTATGTCCTTTGAGGTCAAGACCGAAATCACACCGTCAAGGGATAAGGCCGGTCCTGGATCGATGTCACGTATCCTCGCATGGGGGTGTGGGCTGACCAACATGGAGGCATGAAGCATTCCAGGCCTTCTGAGGTCATCGGCGAACTGTGCGGTACCTGTGACCTTGGGAACAGCGTCAACCTTCACTAGCGACCGGCCGAGGGCCCCCTCGCCCTCCCAATCATCACGACCGGCCGGTTCTTTACCCCTCAGTTCCGCCGAGGCGGCCAGGATTGCCTCGACCACCTTCTGGTAACCGCCACATCGGCAGATGTTTCCCGCTACAGCACGTTTGATCTCGTCATATGTGGGATCGGGATTTCGCTCCAGGAGGGCCTTGGCCGACATGAGAACCCCTGGAGTGCAAAAACCGCATTGAACAGCACCCAACTTGATAAACCACCTTTGAAGGGGATTGAGGTTTTTAGGGTCGCCCAGTCCCTCAACGGTCTCGACACTTCTCCCTCCAATCCTGATTGCCGGATAAATGCATGAGGCAACGGGCTGGCCGTCCACAAGGACCGTGCAGGCACCGCATTCCCCTTTGCCGCAACCCCGTTTGGCGCCGGTCAATTCGAGTTCGTCCCTGAGTAGGTCCAGCAACAATGTACCTTCTCTCACAAGAATAGATCGATCCACGCCGTTGAGAAGGAAATTGATGATTCGTTCAGCCATTCAGGCCCCTTTTCCCCGCTATCTTGCATGGTCCCGTAGAAAGAGTCTTTCAGGCAACGTTTGTAGGCATTTAACGAAAACAGGGCCTTTAACCTTACCAAAAAGTTATCTGTTGTGAAAAGAAAAAGCCGTCTGAGGACCTGTCACCTCCCCAAACGGCGATTGGACATCTAAGGGTAGCAATCTAACGCCCTTAACCTATAGAATAAGTCTGGTAGTCCCAACGGGAATCGAACCCGTGTCTCCGGCGTGAGAGGCCGGTATCCTAGACCGCTAGACGATGGGACCTTAGGGGAGCCTCGTTTGTATCTTGTTTACCAAAATATCATGATTTCTGAAAAGATGTCAACAGGTTTGTCCGAAACTCCTTTTTCTGTCGGTTGTGGGGCCCGAGCATTCCATTCCTCTCGAAACGTGGCACTTATTCGAAAGGTATTAAGGCTTGTTTCCCGTCGAATTGTCTGATATGAAAAAGGCCTAGCTAGCCATGGCACAGTAAGTCTCAGGAATTGGCGCATCTCTATCAGGGCACGGTTGCGTCAGGAAGAAGGCATAAAAAATAGGTATTACCTTATTGATCAGCCCAAAGGAGGTAGTGAAGATGGGAAAAAAGGTGCTGGATGCCATGAAAAAGGCGGGTAAACCGCTGAGGCCAGGTGATGTGGCGAAAATGATAGGAGGGGAAAGCAAAGATGTCTCAAAGATCATAGACAAGCTGAGGAAAGAGGGGAAGGTGGTATCTCCCAAAAGATGCTACTACGAGCCTAGTTAGCTGATCTTCGATGGTCTTGACTTTCAAAAGGGCTGGGCCTGGGCCCTTGCGTAAGGCTGAATGGTTTCAAACCCACTTTGAGATTGGACTCTATCCTCAAGGGATTGCAAGATCTCTTCGGCCTCTTTAACGATAGTATCAATCAACTCCTTGCAGGTAGGAATATCCTGGATTAGGCCGCACACCTGTCCGAAGGCAAGAGACCCTCCCTCGATATCCCCTTCCACATAGGCCTTTCTGATCTTTCCCACACCGGTCTTCATGATCTCCCAGGGATCCGCATGGTTATTGGTCATCTCAACCAGGTTTTCTGCGAATCTATTTCGTATCACCCGGCAGCGCACCCCCGTGAAGTTGTCCGTTACGACCGTATCATCGGCAGTCCTTTCAACTAGATATTGTTTGACATGCAAGGGCACGGGAGCATCCTGCGTAACAATGAACCGGCTTCCCATGGATATCCCCTCTGCACCAAGGGCTAAGGCAGCAACCAATCCCCTTCCGTTCCCGATCCCTCCTGCGGCTACGACCGGTATCCTTAGCTTGCTGGCTACGATTGGCACCAGTACTAAGGTGGATACAAAGCCCGTATGGCCACCCGCCTCTGTGCCCTGTACAATGACCGCGTCGGCCCCATTCTGTTCCGCCCGCAAGGCATGTCGTAACGCACCCATGGTTGGTAGATTGATAATTCCGTGAGGCCTCGTCCGCTCAAGAACCCTCTGGGGGTTACCTATTCCATAACTGACAACCGGCACCCTTTCTTCAATGATAACATCCAGTAGGTCGTCTATTAGGGGATTGTTTGCCATGAAATTGACGCCAAAGGGCTTTTCCGTGAGGCGTTTTATTTCTCTGATATTCTCCGTCAGTTCTTCCGGTGACATGAAGGCAGCCCCCAATATCCCTAAACCCCCGGCATTGGAGACTGCAGCCACCAGGGGGGGAAAAGATACCCAGGACATTGCCCCCTGTATGATCGGATGTTTTATCCCTAGCAGTTCAGTGATGCGGGTTTTCATAAGCTCCTCCTTCATCATCTAAGGTACTTCGGTGCCGACTTAGATGGTCAGCCCTATCTAACAAAAAAGGCCGTGAGAGGTAATCCCCACGGCCTCAAAAATAAATCGGCCGTGGGTATTAGCCCTACCCACGGCCTGGTTTGTCTTAAGTTAGCTAGTCAAAATCAGACGCAACCTCCAGGCAGTGGGCAGCTCCTAAGGGCGAGGCCCAACAAAAAGAGGCTGCGAAGTCGCAACATGTCCACTACCTGATGCATTCGATCAATACTCCATTCCCTATAAAATTCTACTTTAGATCGCGGTTTCATTCTTGTCAAGCGAAAAAACAACGAACGGTTCCTTTTCGTTTAAGTTTTTGACGAGTTGCCTCACTGGATTCTCGTGAGCAAGCTTCGAATAAAATCTCCAACAGAATCGATCCCATCATTCTCTATTATCCTGATCGTTTGAGTCCCAATTACTGCTATGTCTGCTTTTCCTTTCAGATAGTCAACATCTGCCTTTTTCTTTACCCCAAAACCAATCGCAAGGGGGAGACTGGTTGCCTTCCGGCATCGGCCAAGGTATCCCGCCAAATCCTCGGAGAAGTTTGTGTTTGTTCCAGTAACTCCTTTGCGTGCCACGCAGTAAATGAGACCACGGGCAAAGGAGTTAAGGTATCTCATGCGCTCATCCGTTGTGGTGGGGGAAAAGATAAGAATGGGGGCTAGCTGGTTTTCTTCCATGACCTTCAGATACTCCCCTCCCTCTTCCGGCGGGAGGTCGGGGATGATGGCGCCTCGCATTCCCATTTTTGCCATGGCAGATACAAAACGGCCTGTCCCATACCTGAAGGGGATGTTGTAATAGGTCATGATAAGGAATGGGATATCAAATGCCCGCGCAACCTCTTCAGCAAGATTGAGGCAGCCCTCTACGGTTGCCCCCCTTTCCAGTGCCTTCTGGTTGGCCCGGAGGATCACGGGACCATCAGCAACAGGCTCAGAAAAGGGGATCTGTAATTCCATCAGATCAACGTCCGCCTCCACCATGGCCTCTATGATCCTGAAAGAATCCTCAAGAGAAGGGTATCCAAGCACGATATGGGTCATCAGGAGGATGTCTTTTTCCTTCAGTCTGTTTCGAATATACGGTTCAAGCACCATATTCCCCTGCCTTCTCTTGGATGAACTCTCGCCAGCCCGGATCGGCAAATGCATCGGCTATGGTAAAGATGTCCTTGTCACCCCTGCCTGACTGGCTTATCAGGATGACATCGTCCTTAGAGAGTTCAGGGGCCTCCCTGAATGCCCGTGCAAAGGCATGGGCGGATTCTAGGGCCGGTATCAGGCCTTCCTTTTTGATTGTAAGAGACAGGGCATCCAAGACCTCCGAATCGGTTGCCGATTCAATCCTGACCCTCCCTCTTTCCCAGTGCCGCGCAAGGATCGGTGAAACACCAACATAGTCCAATCCTGGAGCCACGCTGTGGGTCTCTTTCATCTGACCGTCCCGATCCTGGAGAAAATATGTCTTGTACCCCTGGGCCACGCCCACTGACCCGTCCCCGGAGGCAAGCCGAGATGCATGTCTCCCCGTGTCCAGGCCATTTCCCCCGGCCTCAACACCCACAAGCCCTACCTCGTCATCAAGAAAGCCGCTGAAGATTCCCAGGGCGTTAGAGCCTCCTCCCACGCAGGCATAGATGCGGGCAGGCAGTTTGCCTTCCAGTTCCAGGATTTGCTCACGGGCCTCCCTGCCGATGATGGACTGAAAGTAAGAGACCATCTCCGGGAACGGGTGAGGGCCGCAGGCAGTGCCAAGGACATAGTGTGTATCATCCATGCTGGTCACCCAGTCCCGGAAGGCCTCGTTTATGGCGTCTTTTAGTGTCCGTGTGCCATCTCTTATGGGGATGACCTCCGCACCCAAACGCTCCATCCAGAAGACATTGGGCCTCTGTCTATTAACGTCCACCTCTCCCATATAAATGGTGCACCTGAAACCGAATCTGGCGGCCATGGTGGCCGTGGCCACACCATGTTGGCCCGCCCCGGTCTCGGCGATAACACGGCCCTTTCCCATACGCCTAACCAGAAGACCCTGGCCCATGACGTTGTTTGCCTTGTGAGCGCCGGTGTGGTTCAGGTCTTCACGTTTGATGTAAATGCGCGCCCCTCCAAAGTGTCTTGTAAGGTTTTCGGCAAGGGTGAGGGGCGTTGGCCGACAGGAATAGGTGGACATGGTGTGGGTATATTCCTCCCAGAAAGCGGGATCAGCCTTGGCCTCTTCAAACGCATCCACAAGCTCGTCAAAGGTGGAGATGAGGATCTCGGGAATAAATGCCCCCCCAAATTCTCCGTAGTATCCGCGGTCAATCATTCAAATCCCCTCCGTTGTCGGCATTCCTGACCTTTTCCATTAATTCTTCCATAAGGAGATGGTCCTTCTTTCCTGTCCGCTCCTCTATGCCGCTGTTTACGTCCACGGCATAGGGGTTTACAGCAGAGATGGCCTTCTCGATGTTTGAGGGTGTAAGCCCACCCGACAGAATAAGCGGAATTCCCAGTTCCTTGCCCCTGGCAGCCAGGTTCCAGTCAAAGGTCTTTCCTGTACCTCCCCTGCCTTCTCCTGAATAGGTGTCAAAAAGCATTGCCTTGATCTTCCTATGGTAGGGCTTGATGGATTGAAGGACTGATCCGTCCCTGACCCGGAAGACCTTGATTGTGTGAGGCATAAACTCGCAGCAGACCTCCGGGGGTTCATCTCCATGGAGTTGGACCAGGTTGAGACCGCAAAACCGAACTATTTGCCTCATTGTATCCGGCCTTTCGTTAACAAAGACCCCGACTGTCTGCACAAAGGGCGGGAGGGCACGTATGATATCGCGTGCCTTTTCAGGCGTGATCCACCTGGCGCTTTGGGCAAATATAAAACCGAGGGCATGGGCCCCCAGTTGGACGGCCATTGCCGCATCCTGATAATTTGTGATGCCGCAGACCTTAACCCTTACCATGAATCCTCCCGGCCTCGACCAATTCCCTCGTCTTTGCCTTTAAATCGTTGCTTTTCATGAGTGAAGTACCCACCAGAATCGCCTCAATGCCGCACCCCTTTAACAACTGGATATCCCCCTCGCCTGAGATGCCGCTTTCACTCACTAGGATGCATCTCTCCGGAATCATGGGGGCCAGATCAAGGGTGGTCTTCAGATCAACCTTAAAGGTATCTAAATCACGGTTGTTGATCCCTATGATTTCGGCGCCGCAGTCAATCGCCTTTTCGAGGTCATCCCTGTCGTGGATCTCGGTCAGGCCGGCCATCCCAAATTCCAGGCAGAGGCCCAACAACTCTTTTAGCTGCTCCCGCGACAAAATGCGGGCAAGCAGCAGTATGGCGTCGGCCCCATATGATGACGACTCCTTCACCTGGACCCCATCAATGATAAAATCCTTGCGCAATATGGGCAGGGAGATTGCACTCTTGAGGTGCGGCAACCTGTTTATGTCTCCATTGAAAAACCGTTTATCCGTCAGGAGGGAGATGGCCGCTGCCCCGGCCTCTTCATAGATATGCCCCATCTCAATGGGATCTCCATCCCTGCAAATAGTGCCTTCCGAAGGAGAAGCGAACTTTATCTCTGCAATGAGACTGATCCTGCCCGGTACGGAGATGGCTGCCTTGAAGTCCCGAACAGGAAGGGCATTCATATCCCTGCCGGTCGATACCTCCTCTTCTTTGAGATGGGTAACCTCTCTCTCTTTTTCCCTCAATATCCTCAGTAATTGAGAATGCATGGGGACATCCTACAGCTCTTTCCGAACAAAGGCGCGGCACTGCTGTGTGAAATCGACCAAACTACGAAGCTTCTCCCTTGCCCCTCCGGAATCGATGGAGTCTCTTGCTCGCTCAATCCCCTTGTAAAGGCTGTTGTCGAGACCAGTTGCTACAAATGCAGCCGAGGCGTTTAGGAGGACCATGTCCCTCTTAGGTCCCTTCACCCCGTCCAGGATGTTCAGGATAATTTGGGCGTTTTCCTTCGCATCCCCCCCCTTTATGGCCGCAGGGGCAGCCCTCTTGAAGCCGTATTCTTCCGGCGTTAGATCAAAGGTCCTTACCTTACCTCCTTTCAGATGTGAAACCCTTGTGGGGCCGCAGATGCTTATCTCGTCAAAGGTCCCTTCGCCGCACACCACAAAGGCCTCCCTTGTACCTAGTCTGCCAAGCACAGTGGCAATCTTTTCCGTAAGGCCTGGCTCATAGACACCGAGTACCTGGGCAGTGGCCCCTGCAGGGTTTGTCAGCGGGCCTATGATGTTAAAAATGGTTCTGATCCCGATTTCCTGTCTTGGTCCTGCCGCATGTTTCATGGCCCCATGAAAGAGGGGGGCATAGAGAAACCCAATACCTGTCTTTTCTATGCAGGTTTGCACGTCAGAAGGGCTGATATCCAGTTTGACCCCCAGATTTTCGAGCACATCCGCGCTCCCGCACTGGCTGGACACCGCCCGGTTGCCATGTTTGGCCACCTTTACTCCCCCGCCTGCGGCCACAAATGCAGTTGCGGTGGAGACATTAAATGTGTTCGTGCCATCCCCCCCTGTACCGCAGGTATCCAGAATGGTCTCGTCCTCCACATTGATCTCATCCCGGTCAATGGTAATGAGATGATTGTTAAGGTTTACCCTCGTTGCCCTGGCCCTCATCGCCTTAGCAGCGCCTGTGATCTCGTCCACCGTCTCTCCCTTCAATCTCAGTGCGGTGATAAATGCTCCAATCTGGGCTGGTGTGGCATTCCCGGACATTATCTCATCCATAGCCCTTTCCATCTCAGCCTCTGTGAGATCAGCTCCTCTGACCACCTTTTGAATAGCCTCTTTGATCATAATTCTATCCTCCTAGGCAAATACTGTTTGTAAGATCCGGGGGCCGTGTCTTGTCAAGATCGATTCCGGGTGAAACTGAACCCCCTCCACTTTATGTTCGCGATGCCGAAGCCCCATAATTTCTCCCTGTCTTGTCCATGAACTGACTTCAAGGCAATCCGGGACAGAACCCCTATCCACAATGAGGGAGTGGTAGCGGATCGCCTCAAAGGGATTGGGGAGGCCGTGATAAATGTGACGGCCGTCATGAAAGATGAGAGAGGTCTTTCCATGCATGATCCTATCGGCCCGGATCACTTTTCCTCCATAGGCCGCTGCGATTGCCTGATGCCCGAGGCATACCCCTAAGACAGGAATCTTGTGGCCAAAACGGCGGATTGCCTCTACTGATATCCCGGCCTTGTCCGGAGTGCACGGCCCAGGTGATATGACCAGGCCGGATGGGGCCTCTCTTTCAATACACTCAAGGGTTATCTGATCGTTTCTGAATACCCTCACCTCATGATCCAGGATTTGCAGTATCTGAACTAGGTTGTAGGTAAAGGAGTCATAGTTATCTATTAGCAGTATCATTCCTTTTCACCTCTTCTATGCTCTTTAGCATGGCCGCTGCCTTTCTCATTGTCTCCTCATATTCTCCTTCAGGAGAGGAGTCAGCCACAATCCCGGCTCCCACCTGAACAGAGAGCCTGTTTCTTGCAACGGTAATTGCGCGGATGGTAATGCAAAAGTCCATGTTTCCATCAAAACCGAAATACCCGACAGCCCCGGCATAGGGTCCCCTTGGAGTCGGTTCTAATTCGCTGATAATCTCCATTGCTCTGATCTTGGGCGCGCCCGAGACCGTCCCGGCAGGAAAGGCCGACATGAAAAGATCAAAGGAGTCCATTTCCGGTCTCAACAATCCCTCCACATTAGAGACAATGTGCATCACATGAGAGTATCGTTCCACCTCCATAAGCCTTGGGACGGTGACAGAGCCGTGGACCGCCACCTTCCCCACATCGTTCCTCCCCAGATCGACCAGCATGATATGTTCGGCCCGTTCCTTGGGGTCTGAGATTAGTTCCTTTTCCAATGCCATGTCCGACTCCGGATCATCACCCCTCGGCCTGGTGCCTGCTATGGGACGGAGCTGGATCCTCTTGTCTGTCAACCGGATAAGGATTTCAGGGGAGGCACCTATCAATCTGATCTCTCCGAAATTGAGATAGAACATATACGGAGAGGGATTGATGCTCCTCAGGTTTCTATAAAGGGCAAAGTCATCTCCAGATACCTGGCCCGAGAATCTCTGGGAAAGGACGACCTGAATCACGTCCCCCGAAACGATATACTCTTTGGCCTTACGCACCACCTCCTCAAACCCCTCTTTGCTAAAATTGGATTGGAATTCTGTGAGAGAAAACCGATCTTCATGGGGAACAGGGGCGGGTTGCCGCAGCATGCCGATGGTCTCATCGATATCCAGGCAGGCCCGGGCATAGGCCTCTTTCGGGTCCGGATACTCTTGGATGCGGGCAAAGGCCACCACCCTGACCTTATGTGTCAGGTGGTCAAAAATAATAAGCCTGCCGGAGACGGTAAAAGTGGCCTCGGGCAGATCAGGGTCTTCAGGGGACACGCCCTGAAGCCGTTCCCATTTCCTGATCACATCGTAGTTGCAATATCCCACGAGCCCGCCCTGAAAAGGTGAGATGAGCCCCGTTTCCACGGGTCTGAACCTCCTGCTAATGTCTCTCAAAACGAGGAGGGGATTCGAGACGTCCCTGATCGTTTCTTTCTCCCCTGACCTCTCCAGGATTTCCATCTCACTATTGTATGAAAGGGCTGTCAGGTAGGGATCGTAACCGATAATGCTGTATCGTCCCCATCTCTCTCCACCATCAGCGCTTTCGAGGAGATAGGAAAAGGGCTTGTCTTTGATCCTCAGGTAGACCGAAACCGGGGTCTCTGTATCGGCTAAGAACTCCTGATAGACCGGGATCATGTTTCCATGCCCTGCCATGGTCTTAAATTCAGAAAATGAGGGTTTCGTTTTCAAATCCAGACTCCCAAATTAAAAGGCCGTGAGGATCATGACCCCACGGCCCTAAGAGACACTTTCAATAAAAAACCGCGGGGCATTCAGGAGATGACCCCACGGTTTCTTAGCTGATATGGCTTATCGTGACAGGCTCATCTCCTAGTTGGAGCTGAGCCACCACCAGTTGCTTCTTGAAATTGAAACGATTTTTCCTTTCCCGCAAATCATGGGCTTCTATATACCCATAGTGAAGAAAGATGTCAAGAAAAAATTTTGTCCAGGAAAATTTTTCTTGACAAAGGAGAAAAATTCGCTTAAAAGACGCACAAGTAAATTTATTGAGACAAGAGCGAATGACAAATAGGACAATCAACCAGACGTGGCAGGGCTTTTATTTTTATTTTGAAGGGAGAGGTCTGCCCATGGTTTGATTGATCATCCTCTTACATGTAAAGCCGTGGGCAGACCGAAGCTCACGGCTTTTTTTATTTTTGGGACCACTTTGATGGACAAGATTTTGAAGATTCTTGACACAAGCGCTTTGAAAGATAGGCCGCCTCTGGCCCGGAGGGAGGACCGCGAGGGTCTTTTTTCCAAAGGACGTAACCCAAATTCTTCACAGCCTCTGCCACGCCCCCTTAGCTTTAAATACAGTTTCTGCCAGGCAGGGGAGAGGAAAAAAGACCCTCACGGTCCTCTTGCTCCTCAGCGTTTTCAAAGCGCTTGTGTTAAGAAGATTCGTTACTTACCAGGAGATCTCAGGCGAGTGATCAGATGAACATAGTGCTTATAGGATACCGGTGCAGTGGCAAGACCGAAGTGGGCAAAATCCTTTCCAGGGAACTGGGAAGGGATTTTGCCGATACGGACACATTGGTCGAGGATCATGCCGGTTGTTCCATTGAGGCGATAATATCCACGAGAGGATGGGATCGGTTCCGTGATATTGAAAAAAGGGTGGTTCAAGAGGTCTCGAGGAGAGAAAATCTGGTCATTGCGACCGGGGGTGGGGTTGTAATGGAAGAGGAAAATGTCAAGAGCCTTAAAGAAAATGGCTGGATAGTGTGGCTTAACGGGAACCCAGAAGTCCTGAGAGAGAGGGCGGAGAAAGAGCAAAGATCGGGTAAGATCAGGCCATCTCTCACAGGTGCTGATCCCCTCATTGAGATTAACCAGGTATTGAAGGTCAGGACACCGCTTTACGAACAGGCCGCAACCCTGATGGTGGATACCACTCATCTTAGGCCTGAAGAGGTAGTATCTTCGATCATGAAGGCCCTGCCAGAAGGATTACAGGGATAGGATCATGGCCGGAAATACGTTCGGGACGGTATTTAAGGTAACTACGTTCGGTGAATCACACGGAAACGGGGTGGGTGTAGTTATTGATGGTTGTCCTCCCCGGCTCAGTCTATTGACCGAAGACTTTGTCTCAGAGATGGCGCGTCGCAGGCCCGGAAAAAATCCCTTTGGGACCCCACGGCAAGAGGAGGATAGGGTGGAAATCCTCTCAGGTGTGTTCGAAGGCCTGACCACAGGCGCCCCAATTACCCTTTTCATCCCAAACCAAGATTCGGACAGTAAACCATACAAGATCTTGGGCCGGCTTTTCAGGCCTGGCCATGCCGATTATACCTACTCTAAGAAGTACGGCCACTTTGATTTTAGGGGAGGGGGGAGATATTCTGCCAGAGAGACTGCGGCCAGGGTTGCTGCGGGGGTGGTGGCCGGCAAGACCCTGGAGACATTAGGGATAAAGGTAATGGCATACACCCTGGAATTAGGGGGTATCAGGGCCAAGAAAATCAACATGGATTTTGTTGAGGAGAACCCCCTTTACTGCCCCGACCCAACGGCAGCTGAACTGATGGAGGCGGCCATATTAAGAGCGAAGAAGGAAGGCGATTCCCTGGGGGGCATTGCAGAAGTCCGAGTGACAGGTTGTCCAGCAGGGCTGGGTGAACCTGTGTTCGATAAATTAGATGCCGACCTGGCAAAGGCTGTTATGTCCATCGGCACGGTTAAGGGCGTTGAGATAGGCATGGGCTTTGAGGCTGCAAGACTCAAAGGTTCGGAAAATAATGACCCCATTATTCCAGACGGATTTGCTTCAAATCGGGCCGGAGGAATCCTTGGGGGCATCTCCAATGGAGACGAGATTATTTTGAGGGCTGCAATGAAGCCCATCCCTTCTATCAACCGGGAACAGGATACGGTGGACCGGGAAGGGCGTCCCGCCAAGCTGAAGTTTACCGGAAGGTTTGACGTTTGCGCTATTCCTCGAATTATACCTGTCCTCGAATCCATGGTCAAGATCGTCCTGGCAGACCATTATTTGCGGTCAAGGACAATAAGATAAGCCATTCAAAAAGGAGGAGGCGAGATGTTAGGCAAGAATATCCGGATGGAAAGAGTCATCGACCGTGACACAAAAAAAACCGTGATAGTGCCCCTGATACATGGCGTCGGCATGGGCCCTATAGAAGGTATCAAGGATATCAGAAATACAGTGGACCTGGTCTCGCTTGGAGGTGCCAATGCGGTTATTCTTCATAAAGGGATTGTTAGGGCTGGTCACAGGCACACCGGAAAGGACATCGGTCTGATTTTACATCTGACCGCCACCTTGGAAAACGGGAAGCAGACGCTCGTTACTGACGTGGAAGAGGCCATTACAATAGGGGCGGATGCGGTATCGGTCAGGATAGATGTGGGGGGCACTGACGAAGAAGGGATGTTGAAGTTGCTTGGCAACGTCTCCCGGGATGCCTCCAGATGGGGTATGCCGCTCTTTGCCTTGATGGACCCGGGCAGTGACAAGGATAAAGAAAGACAGGTGAAAAACCTGATGCGGGCCGTCCGAATTGGGGGCGAAATAGGGGCTGACCTGGTCAGGGTGCCCTACAGTGGCTCAATAGATACATTTAAGGAAGTGGTTTCTGTGTGTCCTGTCCCTTTAGTTATCATCGGCGGGGAAAAAAAGGCAGCAGAAAAAGAGTTCCTGGAAATGGTCCACGGGGCGATGGAGGCGGGAGCCCTCGGTGTCTCAGCGGGTAGGAACATCTTTCAGTATAAGAAGCCAGGTAATATGATCAAGGCTATCAGCCAGATTGTCCATAAGGGGCTCTCCGTCTCCAAGGCTATGGAGGCGCTCAAAGAAGAGCCCATCAAGAGCTTTATATTTACCAGCACACCCATCTGGTAGAAGATGACAATCCTCGCACACGAAAAATATTAGGGTCTTATTAGTGGTCTGTTGAGATTCAAAGAAATGGAAGGAAGGAGATGATTATACCATGACCAATCTGAAACTCACATCCTTAAACGGTGATCATAGTCGCCGGACAGTCGTTACTGTAGATAGCGTAAGAATCGGTGATGATTTTGTTGTGATTGCCGGTCCTTGCAGTGTGGAGAGTGAGGAACAAACCATACGGACCGCCCAGAAAGTCAAAGAGGCGGGCGGCAATATGCTCAGAGGCGGTGCCTTCAAGCCGAGAACTTCCCCCTATGATTTTCAGGGGCTTGGCCTCAAGGCGCTTAAAATTCTTGAAAAGGCGAAGAGAGAGACTGGTCTTCCGGTGGTGACCGAGGTCACTGATCCTAGGGATGTGTCCTGGGTCTGCGAATATGCAGATGTCCTTCAGATTGGGACAAGGAACATGCAGAACTTCACTCTCCTCAAGGAGGTTGGAAAAGTGGGCAAGCCCGTGCTCCTCAAAAGGGGGATGTATTCAACCCTTAAAGAATGGCTCAACTGCGCGGAATACATACTTGCAGAGGGGAATCCCAACGTCATACTCTGTGAAAGGGGAATAAGGACATTTGAAACCTATACCAGGAACACCCTGGATCTGAGCATTGTGCCCTCTGTTAAGGAGGTTTCTCACCTTCCTATCATCGTTGATCCTTCTCATGGGACCGGAAGGTTGAGCATAATCGAACCCATGAGTCTTGCGGCTATGACGGCAGGTGCAGATGGGGTCATGATTGAGGTTCACCACAATCCGAGTGAGGCACTATGCGATAAAGATCAAGCTATGCCGCCTGATATGTTTGCTGGGCTGATGAGGAAATTAGAGGTGCTCAGATCCTATATGAAGGAGATCAATAAGGGCAACGGGAATAAGGATTAGGTGACGGGCCGGAAAATTGGAATTGCAGTAACACTTTAGCGCTTTGAAAACACTGAGGAGTAAGATGACAGACCGTGAGGGTCTTTTTTCCAAAGGACGTAACCCAAACTCTTCACAGCCTCTGGCACGCCCCCTTACCTTTAAATACAGTTTCTGCCAGGCAGGGGAGAGGGCCCT
>CAYVMN010000066.1:0-20762 GCA_964452575.1 uncultured Desulfobacteraceae bacterium
TTGAACCTCGTTACAAAACAGCCCCATAGGAGGACGTCCCTATGAAGAGCCCTCTCCCCTGCCTGGCAGAAACTGTATTTAAAGGTAAGGGGGCGTGCCACAGGCTGTGAAGAATTTGGGTTACGTCCTTTGGAAAAAAGACCCTCGCGGTCCTCTTGCTCCTCAGCGTTTTCAAAGCGCTAAAGTGTTGCGGGATTTGTAATTTGGAATTTCCCCATTTTGGTCACTGCTCATTCATCTCCCGACTCTCATCCATCGCCCCTGAAACCAGAAATCTTATTCACAATAGATCAGACCGGTTAACCTGAACAAACATCTTCGCCTTTTGCATGGAAGTTGCAGACTAAGAATCTAATACCCCTTGCGCTCCCTGATCCCTATTGTTCCAGCGACCTCTGAAATCGGGCATAATCTTCCGGCGTGTCTATATCCCTGTCGTCAAAAGGTCGTTCAGGGTCCACCAGGCACACCCTTTGGCCATACCTTTCAAAGAGGGCCCTGGCGCCCGTGTCTCCCTTCAGCAGGTGGAGCTCCGGGTAAAGCTCGCGGCCGAATATAACCGGGTGGGTCCGTCTATTCCTGACCCTGATAGCCCCTATTGGGAGGTGCGAATCCAGATATCTTTGAATCAAGAGATTGATAAGGTTGGAATCGACGTTGGACAGATCTCCCAAGAGGATCATGACGTGATCATAGGTCCCCTCTATCTCCGAAAGTCCTGCTATAATAGAAGAGCTTATTCCCTTCTTGTAATCCCTGTTTTCCTTGACCTTGAGCCTTGGGTGGTCCAGCAAAGGCCCCAGGTTTCTCCTGATCTCTCTGGCCTTATGCCCCAGGACCAGTATGACCAGGTCCAGATCTGAACCGAGCCCCTCCCTCAGGATTCGACCAAGGAGTGTCTCTTGCCCAAACGGCAGGAGCTGCTTGGGTCTTTTCATTCGAGTGGAAGCGCCAGCGGCCAAAATGAGGCCTGCTACCCCTGTTCGAAGCCCATTCATCGCCTTTCTTGCTTCATCCGGCGCAGCCCTTTCAAGTGACCAATACCTACCTCTCTTCCGACCCCATTCTGAGCCCTGCATCAAAGGCGACGATGTTGATCTCCCTAAACCGATCAGGGCTTAGCCTTTCTACCGTATCCCTCAGATCATCAGGGGTCAACGGATCATCTTCATAGGCCGCAAAGAGGCCGAGCAAGACCAGGTTGGAAGACATTGGGGCCCCCAGCTCGGAGGCCATCTCTCCTGCCTTAACCGATCGGCAGAGAATCCCACTTCGCTCCAGATAAGCCCTTGCCTCCTCTCTGGGAAAAGATACCGGCGAGGCATTGGCATATACCCTCCCCCCTTTGGCAAGAAAGGGGATATTGCGGTATGCCTCATTTTCTTCCAAGGCCAGGAGGTAATCGGCCGTCCCGGCCCTGACGAGACTACCTTCAACGTCGCCCAGCCTGAGGTGTGAGACCACTGACCCGCCCCTCTGGGCCATCCCGTGGGTCTCAGCGCCAGTCACCTTATGACCCTTGTCAAGAGCTGCCTGGGCCAGCACCTTGGTCAAGAAGAGTATCCCCTGTCCGCCTAACCCCCCTAGGACAAAATTGACCTTTTTCATGTGCTACCTCAGTTCCTCCTATCAACCGTTCAAAGGGTCAGGCATCAACAATAGCGCCTTTGGGGCATATATTTCGGCACACGCCGCATTCCACGCAAAGTATCCTGTTTATATTTGTACGGCCCAGGCCTTCATCCCTGTAAAGCGCAGGGCACTCGAATCTATCGATGCAGAAATTGCACTCAACGCAGTCCTCTGTGATTGCCACCCTCCTCCTCTCGCTGATGGCATCATCCTTATAGGCGATGAGGCAGGGATGTCTTGCAATAATGACGGCGATTCCCCCCTCAGGATCTTCCACATACCTGGAGGCCTTCCTGATTAAGGCATTCATTCCCTTTACGTCATAGGGATCAACCACCTCTATAAAATCCACCCCGCAACCTTTCACTATCCTTTCAAGGGAAATGGCCTTTCCCTTGCTCCCATCGGCCCGTATGCCCAGTGCCGGGGTTGGTTGCATCCCGGTCATAGCCGTTATAAGGTTATCCAGGATGACCAGGATGAACCGTGCACCGTTATACACCGCGTTCAGCAGACCGGCCGTACCTGAATGAAAAAAAGTGGAATCGCCGATAGTGGCTACTATGGGCCTGAGGAGGCCGTCTTGACCAAATGCCTGGTAAAATCCCGAGGCCATGGTGATAGCCGCTCCCATATCCAGACAGGTATCCACTGCCCCAAGGTTTAGGCCAAGGGTATAACACCCGATATCAGACGTGAATATCGCCTTGGGGCTTGCCTTTCTTATGGCAAAAAACGCGGCCCTGTGGGGACATCCAGGGCAGAGGGTAGGCCTGCGTACCGGAAGCCCGAGGCCCTTGACCAGTTCCACGGCCTCCCCATCTTCTGAGTCCGCAAGAGGCTCCAAATCAAGCTCCTTTAGTACGGTGTTTATCAGGCCGTACACCACCTCTGGAACCAGCTCACCCTCTGCCTGGACGTGTCCGGAGAGACGGCCCAAGACCTTTTTCCTGTCCCTCAGGAAATACTCTGTCACCGTATCCGTCTCCTCGATTACAAGCACCTTTTTGCATCGGGACATGAACTCCAGGGCCAGGCCTTCTGGGAACGGATAAGGAGTGCCGAGTTTGAGAACCGGTATATCCCTGCGGCCTTTCTCTGAAAAGATGTCATGCACAACAGCGTAAGGAACGCCACCTGTTATTATCCCTAGGGGGTACCCTTTCCCGGGCTCCATATCATGGAAGTTGAAATCCCTGAGACCCTCAAACCTGCTGGAGATCTCTCTCAACTTCCCATTCAGTTCTTTGTGGAGCATATATCGGAACCTGGGTGTGGCTGCCCACCTCAAGGGGTCTTTCCTGAAGTTCGCCTTTCGATCACTGCCCCTGAGAGGGCCCCATGAAAGGCTCTGACGGCCGTGACATACACGAATGGCAGGCCTTAACACAACCGGGATCCTGAACTCCTCCGAAATATCGAAGGCCACTCGGAGCATTGACCGGGCCTCTCTCGGGTTGGAGGGGTCCATGACTGGCACCTTTGCAAGCCGGGCCATCAAACGGGTGTCTTGCTCTGTCTGGGAAGAATGGGGGCCAGGATCATCGCACGAAATGATAACCAGACCGCCTATGGTCCCCATGTAGGCCGCGCTCATGAGCGAATCAGCCGCCACATTCAGCCCCACCTGTTTCATGCAGCAGGCCGCCCTCTTTCCGGAGATCGAGGCGGCAAATGCGTTGTCTAGGGCCACCTTCTCGTTTGTCGACCACTCCACATAGGTGTTGAGGCCGGCCGACTTTACCAGTCGAACTACCTCGGGCAAGATCTCCGAACTGGGTGTCCCGGGATAGGAGGTAACGACCTGGCAGCCTGCCTCTAAGAGCCCCAGGGCTATTGCCCCGTTCCCCAGCAAGAACTCCTCTTGTGTCATGACTCCCCTTTTGACCTCTTCTTGGCCTCTTCAATCATCTCCACGAGCGAAAGCATCTTGGGTTTTGGAGGTTTGTCAAATATCCTCTCCCATTCATCAGGGCTCAATTCTTCCCTGATATGCTCCTCCACCAGGAAGTGATCATACCAGCAGTCAAGGGCCTTGAAACAGGGGAGTCCCTGGTTTTCTAAGCGGCAATATGAAAAGGATATCTGATGACCCAGTCTGGGACACCTGATCTTGTAATCATCGCCGGGCGGCGTATCCTTTCTCTTCATCTCTTGGTCTTTTGGTGAAAAATGCAACTCCCGGAGGCCTCTAAGGTCTCCGGGATGGTAAGCGTACAGGCTTAACAGTGCGAGGCCTATTTGGCCTTGTACTGTCGGGGCTTTGGGAAGGGTGCGATGTCTTTCAAGGCCCTTTCAATTTCATCTTCAGGGAGTGCATGGTCCACAAGCTTTCCGTGCAGGTAGGCCTCATAGGCTGCCATATCCACTAGACCATGCCCGCTCCAGTTGAAGAGAATGACCTTCTCCTTTCCCTCTTCCTTTGCCTTGATGGCCTCGCGGATGACAACGGCCACCGCATGATCCGTCTCTGGTGCACTGATGAACCCTTCTGTCCTGGCAAAGGTGATCCCTGCCTGGAAGGTCTCTAGTTGGGGAAGCGCGACCGGACGCACGATATTGCTCATGACAAGCTGGCTCACAATCGGTGCCATGCCATGATATCTGAGGCCCCCCGCATGAATGGGCTCAGGGACAAAACTGTGTCCCAAGGTGTGCATGGGAAGGAAGGGGGTCATCTGTACAGTATCCCCAAAATCATAGGCGAACGGCCCCCTTGTCATGGTAGGGCAGGAGCTGGGTTCAACGGCGATAATATCAATATCCTTCCCGTTTATCTTGTCCCGGACAAAGGGCATCGCATGGCCGGCGAAATTGCTGCCGCCCCCTGCGCAACCGATAATCACGTCCGGATAGTCACCTGCAATGGCCATCTGCTTCTGGCACTCGAGGCCGTTGACGGTCTGGTGCAGCAACACGTGGTTAAGCACGCTTCCAAGGGAATACTTGCTGTTTTCGCCTGTCACTGCTGCCTCTACCGCCTCGCTGATGGCGATCCCCAGGCTTCCCGGAGAATCGGGGCTCTGCTCCAGGATCTTTTGCCCGGCCTTGGTCTCGGTGCTGGGGCTTGGAACGCAATTGGCCCCCCATGTCTCCATCATTACGCGCCGGTAGGGCTTCTGATTGTAACTGATCTTTACCATAAAGACCTTACATTCCAGACCAAAAAGGGCACAACTGAAAGCCAGGGCACTCCCCCACTGACCCGCACCGGTCTCTGTGGTGATCCGTTTGGTTCCGGCAACCTTGTTGTAGTATGCCTGCGGCAAGGCGGTATTGGGTTTATGGCTTCCGGGCGGGCTCACGCCTTCGTTCTTGAAATAGATCTTGGCCGGCGTATCGAGATATTTTTCCAGGCTGTAGGCCCGGTAAAGGGGCGTAGGTCGCCAGAGCAAATACTTCTCCAGGACCTCCTCAGGAATATCAATGAACCTCTCCTGGCTCACCTCCTGCAGTATCAGTGCCATGGGAAAGATGGGAGCCAGATCATCCGGACCAACAGGCTGACCAGTCCCCGGGTGAAGAGGCGGCTCCAAGGGTGTGGGTAAATCAGGCAACACATTGTACCACTGCCGTGGCAATTCAGACTCGGGCAAAAAGATCTTCTTAACCTCCATAACTCCTCCTTTTCTGAATTTGGGTTTTCATTCATGTCCGCAGCAACCCGGCCACGGACCGCCCTTGACCCGTAAACTGTTCACACATCCGCGTCCTTGTCTCTTGAACCCTTTTCGTGCTATTCAGCGCATAGTCTCACGATTGGATCCTCAGAGGCGTTAAAGCGACCATCACGCCCTCGTGGAATGACCGCAAGGGTAGTTCCCTTGATCAAAAAAGTCAAATATTTAATCAAATGCCGGCAATCCATTTTACCCCTCAGTCTCTTCCCAAAAGGTGCCTATTACCGATGTGGACATTGTGGAGACCTGCCCTTTCAGCCTCCTCTTTGCAGCTCAGGGCATGGGATAGTGACGTGGTGGGAAGGTCAGAGAGATAGAAGTTCGGGTAGAACCCCAGCAGGCTGTATGGAATCCCAGGGTCGAGGGCAGAAATGAACCTTGCGATCTCTCCCACCTCAACCTCATCAATATATCCTGGGACCAACAAGGTGCTGGCGATGAGGAAGGGGGGCTCAGGCCTTTGCCTTGTCCATCCTGCCAGGGTCTTGAAATTCTCCAGGGTCAGCCTGTTTGTTACCCCACAGAGGGCATAATGTATCGCCACGGTCCAGGCCTTCAGATCAACTTTGATGCATCCGCCAGATTTCAAAGACACTTCAGCAACCTGTGACAGAAAAGGTTCCTGGATCGCCCCGTTGGTCTCCCAGCATATCCTCAAGACGCCGCCACCTGCCCCTTTCATTGCAAGCCTCGATGTCTTGAGGGCGTGGAGTACCTGAGGGGTCGGGTCACCCCCGAAATAGCAGATGCAGGTAGTCCCCTTTCGAACCGCCTTGGCCAGTTCGCTCGCAGGTAACTTGCCGGATGAAAAGGTCTCCTCTTTGAAATGATAATTCTGGCAGTAGAGGCAGTTGAAAGAGCAGGCGCGATAGAAGACCGCCAGGTTATTATGACCATATTCCGGTCCTTTTGAGACGGCGTATCGGGGGTATCCACGGCCCGTCCCGCCAGGACACACAAAAGTACCCACGCAGTTGGTGGGAAGTGGGTCGTAATAATAAGATAGGTTTCCTTCATGAGGCATTCCCCCCCGGATGCGACCCTTCACCACTTGCCGGATGCTGCAATACCCCCTGCCACCTTCCTCTATTCGGCATTGTTGAACGCAGAGCTTGCAAGGCCTCCCCCGCGGGGCCCGGGGCGGTGCCTCGGTGAGGCCGTAGGCCCTCCGACTCATTTCATGGACCTGTCTTATCTCCGGCCAAGTCTCGTCAAAGTGATCTCTTATACACTGGCCGCAAAAGCCGATGGCCTTCGAGATATTCCTCGAAACCTTGCCGCAATATCGGCACCTGGCCATTTCTTCGATCTCCCGAACTCATTCCACTTGTATTCCTTGCCTTCTCCAGGGATAGCGAGCCAAAACGCGCTTAGAGGGCATCCCACCTGATTTCGGCACCCACAACATATTGCGTCCCCGATTAAGCTTGACATCCCTCTCTCTTAGACTCTAATTGCAATAAATTTCATTGCCCTTCCTGCCCCCAGCCCACTTTTTCAGCCAGGTGTTTGCCTCCACAAGATCATGAGGTTGATTTTGGATTGACGCACAACGCCGAATCTCGCACAGCCAAAGCTCGAAAAAGGAAATTTTTATCAGATCACATGGTGGCGATCACCTTTTTCAGATCCTGTAAGCTTATCCATCCCCGCCTTTCACTGGATAAATGAATCAAGCACCACCCATCTTCGGATCTTTCATGATGGACTACAGCCCCTGCGTGGAGCTTGAAAAGCACCGTGTCCTGAGGATCAGGACCGGCCAGCACGCCAACCTCTTTTACAAGAATCACGGCGCGATCGTCCGTCTTTGATTGGTACCACTTTAACGCAAAGGTGATTGAGCCGACCAAGGCAAAAATGAGAAGAAGGATAAAGAGATAATAGGTCCATTCTGCCTTGTTGAACAGCCTTATAAAAAGGATACCGAAGAAGAAAATATTCAGGAGTGTAAAAGCGAGGAAGACTTCGTATAGGCTCAATTCTTCGAGCCAAAAGAAGCTTTGACTGATAAAGCCCTGAGGCTTGTCAATGATATCCAGGGTCCGGTCCCTGGCATAGGAGAGATTGAGATTAAGATCAGCATCTCTTGGGATAAAAAGACGGGCCCTCTCGTAAAAGAGGATCGCCTTTCCAAGGTCTCCAAGTCGAAAACAGGCATTCCCGAGGTTATAGTAAATGTGCCCGTTTTCCAGTCCATTCTCAATCAAACCAAGATATCCTTTAACAGCATCCTGAAAACGGCCGTCTTTATAGGCTTGATTTGCCTCAAAAAAGATCTCTTCCGAAGACTTTTCTATCGGTCCTTTCCCCTCGGATAGGGCGGGTAAGAAAAAAGGTAGGCATATGATGAGCCAGATGAATCTCCTCATCGGATCTCCTTTTCAATGGCCTTGACGAGTTCAGACACATCTTTTCCTAGATCCGTCCGCTCATGCCCCTTTCCTGAATACACGGCATCCTCAATCTTCCGAACAAGCGCACCCATCCTCTCCGCGTTTCCGGCCCCGATACCCTGCGTGCGAAGGACCCTTAAGGCTTCTTCAGCCGTGAGGACACCTATGGATAGATTAAATCGGTTGTTCAGATAATCCTTGACCCTATCAATGAGTCGATGACAAGTAAGTCCATCCTTCTGGCACTGTTTCATTAATTCCTTCAAGGCCTTTCTTGATCTTGACTGGGCCAGCAGCTCAGGAGGCCGTTTTCGCAGCTTCAAAGTGAAAAAGGTCACCATGTAAACAGAAAAAGGACCGACCAGAACCAACCAGAAGAGCCATCCGTTCATGATAGCCCGGTATGAGATAGATAGATATTTAATGGCTGTATGAATCGGCAGGATATCTTTGCCCAGCTCCTTGATTTCCTGCTTGACGAGTCCCTCATCAGCTTCCTTGCTTTTAGGAGCTGTCGTGGAAGCCACCACCGCCTGCTTTTTGCCGGGAAGAACGTAGAGCGAATGAGAGGGCGTATTCAAAATCCGGTATTCTTCTCTCTTGGCATCAAAAAAGCTTAACCCAAGGGACGGAATCTCAATCTGCCCAGCCTTTTCCGGCACAATGGCCCATTTCATGACCTTTGTACCTCCGAGACCTTTATCATCATGTTGCATTTCAAGAACGGGTTGGTCGGCATAGACCTTTGTGTGATTCATCTCAGGTATTTTGAGATCGGGTATCCGGTTTACGTTACCCCTGCCACTCACCTGCACCGTGAGGGTGGTAGATTCCCCCGCTTTTATCCTGGCTGGTTCGAGCTTTGATTTCATATGAAAATCCCCGACAAGGCCGCTGAAATCGGCAGGCTTTCCCTGTTCAGGGAGGGGATACACTCTCAATTCAACGGGCGACGTTGCCAGGGTCAGGGGCCGACCTGAGGAGAAAGAGAAAAAGGGATCGTTGAAGAGGCCGCCAAAGGGGGATCGATTATCCGGTTGCAGGACGGTCATGTTCATCCTGGAGGGGCCAATAACGTAGTCCCCCTCCCTGGAAGGCATTAGAGCATACCTAATTTCCAGGACCTGGTAATCAATCCCTCCATAAGTGCTTTGATATTCGAGAGGTTCACCGAGCTGCGTGAACACAATATGCTCCACATCCGGCAGGTTCAAGGAAAGATCACTGACCTTGGTACGACGATAGAGTCTCAGTGTGTAAATACACTGTTCTTCAACATAAACATCACGAGAAGAGACCCCTGCCTCAATAAACAGGGGGCCACGATCAGGGCCCGATCTTTGCGATGGAACCTTTACCGCCAGCGTGGTGATGTTGCTCTTCAAAACCCGGCCCTCCACCTTTATCTCAGCAGGGCCTATCTGGAAATTGCCTGTCTTTTTTGGCTGAATAAAATAGGTGTAGTCGATCCCCGCATTGACCTTGCCGTTGATGATCTCTACCCGGGTCGATGTCCCACCTTGCGTGACAGTGAAATGCTCCAAACCGTGGAGAACAGGCAATGAATCACTATTGCGGGTACCGGAGATCTTTACGACCATCCTTATGGTATCCGCAAGGGTCGCCTCGGAGCGATCCAGCCTGAGCATTAAGGACACGCCTGCCCTGGCCCCCATGGGGACCAGGGTCAAGAAAAGAATGATTGCAAGTCCTGCTAGGCCCTTCTTCATGCTACCAGTCCTTTCCTGACGGGGCCCCATGCTGTTTCTCACCGGGTATCACAAAACGCATAAACCTTGATTGATCCTCCTTCACATTATCCAGCAATGCCTCTGCCTTCTTCTTGTCAATACTGGATCTAGCAGGCCCTGATGTCTCATCCTTCTTTCCCATCTCCGGCAATTCCTGGAGAGGTTTTAATTCACCGGAGAGATTTTCTGTGTGCTCTTTTTCGGGTTTCCCTGCTTTTTCTGCTCCTTCGTCTCTTTTCGGCTCCGATTCTTTTTCAGGCCCTGAAGGGCGGTGATCGGAACTCTTTTCTTCCGAGCCTTTTTCCCGGGATGCTTTATCCTCGCCTTTCTTCTTTTTTTGGGGCTCTTTTGCCCCCTCTTTATCTTCCTTCTTAATGTTGTTTTGCCCTGTTGATTCCGATTTTGCCTCTTCCGCCTTCTCCTTTTTCATCTTTTCCAGGGCCCTTAATGTCAATTCCAGGTTGTGGCGGGCATCCTCGCTTGATGGATCGTGAATAAGGGCTTGTTTGTAATGCCTCGCTGCCGATTCAAAATCGCCCTGTTTGAATGCCGTGTTACCAAGATTGTACGCGGCCTTGAATCGCATGTCGTTATCCTTTGCCCGTCTCATAACGCTGGAAAAGGAGGCTGAAGCCTCCTTGTACTGGCCATTCTGGTATGCAGCACATCCCCGGTTATAGCGATAACGGATATCCTTAGGATTATCCATATCCATGTCCCCATAGACCTTTTCAGCTTTTTCGAAACGGCCTGACCTGTAAAGCTCATCGGGATTCTCGGTTGCCAGGCTCAGTGTTGCGAAAGCGCATTGAATGAGACCGTAAACAAGAGACAGAAGCAGCAGTCGAAACGCTGTCTTGGGTCTTGCTCTGTCCTTTCCCTCAATCAGGCCCTCCAGGAGAAGAAAAAGGAACCCTGCCAGGGCAAAAAAGGTGAAACGCTCTTCATGAACCTTGATCTTGCCGCTTTTCACGGTCTGAACCTCTGTTTTTTCTCTTATACCGGCAAAGTAAAGGATATCCAGATCCAGGTCACCGGCTACGGACCGGACGTAGGTGCCGCCCGACAGAGAAGCCATATCCTTTAAGGTCTGTTCATCCAGTTTGGAGAGAACCAGCCTGCCTTCTTTGTCTTTCGTGAATCCCCCCTTCCCGTCATCTGCAGGCACAGGCCCACCGGATGGCTCTCCTATGCCGAAGACAAAGATCTTAACCCCCTTTTCGGCGACCTTACGGGCAGCTTCCAGGCCGCGGTTCTCGTTATCCTCGCCGTCGGTAATGAGGACAATCACCTTATCGGTCTCGGTCTTGAAATCAAAGGCGGAAAGGCCGGCCTCTAAGGCCACCCCTATATCGGTTCCGGGGACCGGGATGAGCCCCGGCTGCAATGCACTCAAAAATATCTGAAGGGCTGCATAATCCAGTGTCAGGGGGCACTGGACAAAGGCCGCTCCCGAAAAGGCCACCAGACCCACGCGATCCCCTTGAATGACCTTTAAAAAGTCGATAATCTCCCTTCTCGCCCGCTCCAGCCGATTGGGTTTCACATCTTCGACCATCATGCTCCGGGAGACATCTACCAGAATCATGATATCCACACCTTTCCTGCTGACCTCCTGGTAATGACTCCCCCAGCGGGGTCCAGCCAGGGAGAAGAGCAGGGCGCTTAATGCGAAGATCAACAAGATACCTTTTAAAAAACGTTTCCCCTTGTGATCTTCCGGGACCAGTATTTTCAGGAGATTTTCATCTGCAAACCCCTCCATGGCCTTTTTCTTTTTTCGGGTTTGGACAATCAGTAAAAACCCGACAGCAGGAAGTATCCAGAGAAAGTGTAGTATCCACGAATGGGCAAACGTCATGGGATAACCCTCAATATGGTCGTGCGTGCGAAGACTTCCGTCCCCAGGAGCAAAAGAGCCGGCACCAGGAAATAGGGGTAGAGTTCTTTGAAATGGAAAAATTCCTTGGCCTTGACCTCTGTCTTTTCCTGTCTGTCGATGATATTATATATCTCTTTGAGCCTATCGGTATCCGCCGCCCTGAAATATTGGCCATGACCGATCTCTGCAACCTTTTTCAATGTCTCCTCATCAAGATCAACCTGTTGATGGACGATACGGGTGCCAAAAGGGGTTCTCACAGGAAATGGGGCAGGCCCCTTTCCACCCACACCGATGGTATAGATCTTGATACCCAAGGCCTGAACAGCATCAGCCGCCTCATTGGGCGTGAGTTCCCCTGCATTGTGTCTACCATCTGTCAAAAGTATAAGGATTTTTGATTTGGCCTTGAGATCCTTGAGCCTTTTACCCCCAATAGCAATGGCCGATCCTATGGCCGTCCTGTCACCGGCCATGCCGATCTCCATCCTGTTGACGAGATCCAGCAAAAGACCCTTGTCAAGAGTCAAAGGGGCCTGGGTGAAGGCCTCTTCTCCAAATACCATCAGACCGATCCTGTCCATATCTCGTTTCTTGATAAATTCATTGACCACCTTCTTGACGGCCGTAAGGCGGGACACGGGCTTGCCGTCCAGTTGAAAATCCATGGCCTGCATAGAACCTGACGCATCGAGACAGAGCATGATGTCCACACCCGGTGATGTTATTTCCCTGGAGACGTTATAAAGCTGCGGCCTTGCAGCAGCCAACACCAGGAGCGCAAGACATCCGGCCCTGAGTGCAAAAGGGATCTTGCCCCGGATTCCGCTGTCCTTGCCTGTCAGTTGAGCTATGATAGATGCCAAGGAGTAGGTGATGCCGCTCGGTCGTCTCCGGAAACTGTACAGGAGCCATCCGGCCACCAAAAGCAGAAGGCCTAAAAGGGTCGGATAGGCGAATCGAAACATCATCGGACATCCTCCTGGATTTCAAGGCCCCTATTAATACTCTCTAGAACAAGACCCGTCTCCTGGATGTATGCATGTGCCATCTGAATATGTTCATCCTTGCGGGCTGATGTTGGGACCGTGTCCGCAAATTTAACGAGATCGGCCTGTCTGAGAAGGGGCAGGATCTTTCTGTCCTCCTCGTTATTTCGGATATGATGTGCAATCTCCTCTGTCGTGTACTCTGCTGCGGGGAAATGCCTGATGGTTTCCATATATCTTGTCATTATTTCAGACAGGGTGAAGTAGAACGCCTTGACCTTCCCTTTTTCGAATAGACCCTGGGTCTCCAACTGATCGATCTCTCTTTTGGCCCTGATATGAGCGGGCTCAACGAGTTCTTCCGATATATCCTTGGCGCGCCTTCTCATGGACCACCAGATCAGGGCAGCGATGATGAAAAGGAGGCCCATTACAGCGACTGCCCAAGGGAGGTATTCGAACCATTTAGGCACTGTGGAAACGATATCCTGGATGGGCCTGAGTCTGGCCTCCTCGGGTTTTCCGCCAAGGTTGGAGAGCACCGTGAGAGAGACCGGGTCCGTGCTCACGGTTTTCTCGTTGCCTTCTTTATCAAAATAAGTGAGGCTGATCTGTCCCGACCTCCATGATCCCAGTTGGTCAACAAGAAGCCTTATCCGAATATGATCATTCTCTTTGACACGCCCTGTTATAATGAGTCCTTCGATTCCTTTAATCTCAGGTCTTTCAGGTAGCCGAGCGCCATCGGAAAGACTGAATTTGAGGGTAAGCCAGACCGATTCACCCACCCGCACCGATGTCTTGTCAAGGAACGCCACCAAGGCCGGTGTGGAATCTTTTTCGTTGCCCTGTGCCCGCAGAATCCCATATGAAGTGATCATGCAAAGCATAGACACAGACAAGAGGAGCGGCAACAGTATGGTCTTACCCTTATTTTCTGACCCAAACGCCATGACTCTATTACTTCCCCGCCAGAAGCTAGGCTCCACGACGGCCCCCATAGTGGCGAAGACGTCACACCATTCGTCTTCTCCTCTTGTAAAATAGGCGAACTAAAGGTTCAACAACCGATCCGTCAGTCCTGACATCCAGCAGGTCCACTCCCGCGCTTCGCAACAAATCGGATAGATAGGTCTCCTGGTCTTTTCGATAACGCTGCCACCTTTCTCTCAAGGTCCTGCTACGGGTGTTAATCAGGGACACCTGGCCTGTCTCCGGATCACGAAGATTCATAAAACCGAGATTGGGGAGGGCTTCCTCAGTAGGATCGGATACGCGAATCACGGTGAGATCATGTTTTTTCGATGCCAGTCTCAGAGGCCTTTCGAAACCACGGTCCATACAGTCGGATATCAAGAAGACAATAGCATGACGTTTCACGACCCGGTTCAGATAGTCAATGGCTGCTTTGATATCGGTCATTAAGTTTGAGGGCTCATAGGTAAATATCTCCTTGATAAGCCTCCAGACGTGGGGATAACCTTTCTTGGGTGGTAGATACCTTTCCACCTGTGAGCTGAAGAGTATGGCGCCGACCTTATCGTTTGTCCTGATAGCCAGAAAAGCCAGCATTCCTGCCAGCTCAGCCAGGAGCTCTCTCTTGAACTTTTCCCTGGTGCCGAATAGATGGGATCCGGAAAGATCGAGCAGGAGCACCACCGTGAGTTCTCGCTCTTCGTGAAAGACCTTAACATAGGGGTGTCCGAACCGTGCTGAGACATTCCAGTCAATGGTGCGTATGTCGTCGCCAGGCATGTATTCCCGAACTTCGGCAAACTCCATTCCGCGCCCCTTAAAGGCACTCTCGTACTGCCCGGCAAACAGGTCGTTGGCCATGTGCCTGGTCTTGAAATGAAGCCCCTGGATCTTCGTGAGGAGTTCACTTGGAAGCATGCTAAGGGACCTCGATACGTTCCAGTAAAATGTCTATGATATCATCTGTAGTTTTACCCTCCGCCTCTGCCTCATAGCTCAGGATAATTCGATGCCTAAATACATCCGGGGCCGTGGATTTTACATCCTGTGGCGTGGCATAACCCCGGCCGTTCAGAAATGCACAGGCCCTCGATGCCATTCCAAGCCAGATAGAGGCCCTTGGCGATGCCCCGTAGCTTATCATGGGACCGATATCCAGACCAAATTCACCGGGGTTTCTTGTCGCCCTGGTAAGTCGTACAATGTAATCAACAAGCTTTTCTTCCATGTGAATGGAATGTATCACCTCCCTGGCAGACTCAACGGCAGATACTTCCACAACACCGGAAACATTCTCTATGGTCCCCTTATATACCCGGTCCATGATCTCCTTTTCTTCCTGCTCCGAAGGGTAATCCACCTTGATTTTCATCATGAACCGGTCTATCTGGGCCTCAGGAAGGGGGTATGTCCCCTCCTGCTCTATCGGGTTCTGTGTGGCAAGGACCAGGAAAGGATTATCCAGGTAAAAGGTCTCATCTCCGATGGTGACCTGGCGTTCCTGCATGGCCTCCAGGAGTGCGCTCTGTACCTTGGCAGGGGCTCGATTGATCTCGTCTGCCAGAATAATGTTATGAAATATGGGGCCTTTTTTGACCTCAAAAGACCCGTTATCGGGTCGGTATACCTGGGTCCCGAGAATATCCGCGGGCAGGAGATCGGGTGTGAACTGAATTCGTTGAAAGGTTGTCCTGATTGTTGCTGCAAGGGTTTTCACGGCAGTCGTCTTTGCAAGACCTGGAAGGCCTTCCAGTAACAGGTGACCTTCGCAAAGGAGTCCGATGAGCATCTTGCTCACGAGGTCTCTCTGACCCACAATCACCTTTTCTATTTCCGCCATAATTTGCCGGACAACCAGGCCTTCATTCTCGACCCTCCGTGTGATGTCCTGTATATCCATTAATTAATCCCCTCCTATCCTGATATGTCTTGATAGTCCATTCTTAAAACAAAAGCATAATCTACCCGTTATGCTAGTGGGTCCCAGCCGTGATAAGGAGGTAGCATGGTGATGACAAAATATGAATACCTCCCTAATATCCGGGTAGGTGACCCAAAAGATAAGAGAAGGTATTCAATGAGAATGAGTGCTTTCAAAAAATCAGCACACGCCCTCTGGGGATGCAAATACCATATCGTATGATGTCCCAAATATCGACTTAAAATTCTGAAAGGAGGAGTAGGAAAGTCAGTCAAGGAAATCATAAGCCGGTTATGTGAGTGGAAAAAGCTGGAGATTCTGGAAATGGATGTCATGGAAGACCATGCACACCTGATCATATCAATTCCACCGAAATTTGGAGTATCGGAGATAATCGGTTTTTTGAAAGGGAAATGCGCTATCAAGATTTTCGATAGGCACCTGGAGCTAAAGAAGCGGTATCGGGGCAGGCACTTTTGGGCGGAGGGATACTGTGTGAGTACCCTAGGGTTTGACGAGGAAAATATTGGGAAGTACGTGAAATGGCAGCTGGAAAAAGATAAGCGCATGGATCAACTCAAACTCTGGCGGTAAATCTTACACTCTCAGGCTCACCTTTTATTCCACCCCTTAATGATAGCCACTTTCGCCCAGTGCATCAGTATCCAGAATAATTCCCTTTGATAATTTCGTCATTTCAATGTCTTCCCTCGTATCCTTAAAAGAATTTGAGGAATTCGGAATCCGTTGAAAGGATAAGAGAGGTGCTTTCATCCATGGTCTCTCTCTAGACATTCAAAGTTACCAAGAAGGAATAAAAATCAGGATCCCTGCCATAGGCCTCTGAATAGATCAACGTGGCCTGTGCATCGGCCTTTCCCTTTATTTCATGTGCCCTAACCAGTTTTTCTCTCCCCATTCTGATTTCACCCAGAGGTCTCTTCTCCTCGACCCGTTCCGTTCATCGCTCATTCTAAAGGTATCTAGTTTCCGGTTAGTCCTTCTAACCGTCCCATGCAAGAAGATTTTTGGGGAAGTAGTTGGCCCGCTGGATAACCGAAATCTTGAAATGCAGTCCGGCGTGGGTCTGGGCGTCGGCTATGGGCTTGCCGAACTGGGTAATAATCACCTGCTCTGTCTCATCAACGATGTAGGCTGATATATAAAGACAGGCAAAAACAGAAACGGTCAGGACAAGGAGGGCTATCCATTTCACCTCAACGCTCCTTAGTGGATTGCACCATCCAGTAATCCATAATTTATAATAAACAGGCTTATGGTCCTTTCGACTTTTCCAAACATTCCTGACTCTTCCAGCTATTTCGCGGCAAAGGCCCAACATTCAGGCATAATACATACTTCGCTCATCAATATGCCCCGATCCCCTCAGAGGGATTCTTTGTCATTTCTCTTCAACGTTCGGGGAGAGATCCAAAATCTCCCTCTTCAGGGGAATTGGAACATAAGTGATTTCATACCGTATTTTTCTGACGTCCGTGTCTTTTTCTTTCATCGCAGCCTTGGGTACGTTTACGTCGAGGGAACTTTCCTTTGTTTCTCCCGGTTGTATATTAGACCAATCGTAGAACGAAAATTGTGTCTTTTTCCTTCCATCCTGGAATGGGATGGGATTCCAGGATTGGTCCAGGTATTGAACATTCAAGTCCTTAATATCAAGGATCTGATCCGAGTGGTTCGATATTTTAATACTCCCCTTGAGAGATGGAGTACCGGTTATCTCCTTCGTGGACTTGTTGATCGTTTGAACAATCTTCAAATCAGAAAATTTTAACGTCAGCATCTCCCCTTTGGCCTCCTGTTGCCAACGGGCAAGGGGAACAATGACCTCTTCTGTTTGAGGAATCTCGGCGGTTTCCTCTCCCGTCTGCTTACAACCATAGAAGGCCAAAATGAGTGTGAAGGCCAGGGCAATCATGAAATATTTTCTTAACATCAATCTTCCTCCCCTCTTTCTGTTAAAAGGTTAAAAGACTTTTCTGAGGCGCAGGAAAAGGTTTCGCCCCAGGGATAGAAAAAGCACGCCTCAGAGTTGATTAATTCGCACCCAGACCTGAAAATTCTCCAAAATGAGAATCCAATTTACACTTATACACCTCGAAATTTTCGGGAACCTTTCCGTAACCTTACATTTTGGAAAGAATTAGGAAACATATTGACACACAGATCCGCGGGTCTGATGATTGGAGGAGGGCTCTTTTTAGTGATGTTGGGCGCAGACTTAATGCTGGAAGGAGTCGTCCACCTGGCCGAGAGAGGATAGATCAGTCCCTTAGAAGCGGCTTTGTCATAACCTGACCGAACGTCAAGGTTTCTCAATTCTGCACTCTATTTGCCCTTCGGGTGCAATATCCGGTTGGCACATTCATCCGCAACGTCTCTGTCTGCCTCTTTCTCACCCGGCATTGTCGCCCAGCCCTGTTTTTTCACATATTCGCCTTGCTTCCAGGCATCTTCCTTTTTTAGCTCTTCGAGCTTCCTGTCTTTGTCGGGATCCTGATTGAATTGCGCGACGCATATGCCGCCCAGGCGGTCAACAACGGCCTTTTCGGCCATTTTTTTGGCCTTTGTTTCCGCAGAAGTGCTTGTCATAACCCATCCTGTTGCAAATAAAACTATGAGCAATATAATAGCACCAATCCCGATTCCCCCAAAAAACGGCTTCATAATCTCTTTTTTCATTCCAGAAACCTCCTCTCAATCTGATTGATCTGTTAACGGCAAATACTTCCTTCCTCATCTTGCTTGTGCACGGCTTCGCCTCCGCTTTAATTTGGTTATAATACACGCCGAGACTTTCTAAAACCCTTCATGAACATTACAATTTTGAAAGGTTTTTCCAGATCATCTGCATGGAGCCGCCCTGGTGCTCTGACGCCCATTCCCCGTGGGTTTTCACCTTTTTTTCCTAGCCCGGATGTGTTGTAAGGCACAGGTCCGTTTTGATATCCGGAGATTCTCCGGTTGCCGGGGACAGCCGATCATTTCCAGCGCCCTGTTTCTATCTATTGACAACTCGAAAGAGCGATAAAGATTACTTCCCATCTTTTAGTTGTGCTCCGGGACCTTCAATGTAAGGTAAAGGGCACCACGCCCTCGCTTTACCAGAAAGAGGATCGTCTCTCCTGCCTTATAACCCTTGATTCTTTTGTTGAACTCCTCGACGTTTTTGACCGGCTTCTGGTCGATCTCAAGGATAATGTCATTGGTTCTTATGCCGACCTCGGCCCCCGGGCTGTCGGCCTCCACCTTCGCCATCTTGCACACCGGAAATGAAAGGAAACACCCTTAATCACTTTTTCCGCGCTGATATTCACCACGGAAGGGCTCCCCTTTTTGACCAGCTCCCCAAATGATCCCGGGGAATCCTCGGAGAAGGATTGAAATTCCCCTGGTTCTCTTCTTTATGTAAAACTATTGAACTTCCTTTTACTTATTTGTTTCACAAGCGCGGCTACGTTCTGATCTCCTGGATCATAAACACCAGATACGAAATGGCAAAACATACCAGCGTCAAGCCAATTAAGACCACAATATAGGGGTACACCACTAGAATGCTTTGCCCGATGGGAAGCGGATTCTGAAAGCGGCTTGCCGAAAGCTTCTCCATGGGTCCCATGAGCACAAGCGCCTCAGTGGTTTTTCTCATTGGATCGATGATGGTGGCCGAGGCATTGGTGTAAAGAGACATGGGCGAGAAAAGCGAAATAAATCGCTTGACCCTGATATTTCTCACCACAGCCTCCGTGCTTTCGCTCCCCTGTGCATTCACCGGCGCAACCATATCGGCCAGCACACTGGCCCCTAAGGACACAAAGAACGACAGGAATATCCACAGTGCCACCGTGGCCAGGGCCGAGGTGGCGATACTCCTAAAAAAGATCGAGAAGAGGATGGACAATCCCAGCCAGAAGGAGATGTAAAAGATACTGATGATGATATAAACAAACAATCGCCATACCTCTTCCCTTCCGGGAACAACCCCCAGAAGCATCAGACCCAGCCCGGAGATCACCAACACGATGGATGCCAGCATGATGCTGATTGTGGTCACTCCGGCAAGAAATTTCCCGTTAATAACCGAATCCCGGTATATAGGCTGGGACACGATTTTGATCAATGTCCCGTCGCCTCTTTCACGGTTAATGGCATCAAAGCCCAGGACAATACCGATGAGCGGCCCAAAAAAGGCCACAAACTGCACCATCGAAAAAAGAGCGCCCGTGGTATTAAAAAGCATCAGGAAGACAAATTTCGGCTTGGCCACACCCTCCAGGCTCTCTTTGAGATGGATTCCCGCCATATAGCTCGTTATGAAACTGACCATGGCGATCAGGGCGAAGAGGATCACGAACCGGTAGCTGCTGAAATGATCCGATAGCTCCTTTCGGTAAACCGCAGAAATACCTTTCATGATCAAACCTCCTGGAAGTATTTCATGTAGATCTCTTCAAGGTTATATTCTTGTCCGCCCACTCCAAATTTTTCCTTGGCCAAGGTATCAATAGAACCCTCTGCAACCATCTTACCCTTAATCATAATCCCGACGCGATGAGATATTTTCTGTACCTGTTGAAGATGGTGCGACGAGAGGAGTACGCTGATCTTTCGTTCGCTATTAAGGGATTGGACAAGATCGATGAGTTTCAGGGCCCCATCCGGGTCCAGGCCCAGGGTGGGCTCATCCAGAAACATCACTTTGGGATCCTTCAGAAGGACCTCGGCAATGCCGAGGCGCTGCTTCATCCCCCTGGAATAGGCTCCTACTTTTTTATGTCTATCCCTGGTAAGGCCAACCGTGTCCAACACGTCTGATATTTTCTCACCGGTCTTACTTCTGTCCAATCCATTGAGATCCGCAATGTACTCCAGGCTCTGGACCGCGTCCATATCCTGGTAGAAGCCGACATTTTCCGGTAGATACCCCACCAAGCCCTTTACTTCACGGGCCTTTCTCAACGGATCAATCCCGCAGACCCGGGCAGTGCCCGCTGATGGCTGACTCAACCCCAGGAGCATGAGGAGGGTGGTCGTCTTGCCGGCACCGTTGGGGCCCAGAAATCCAAAGATCTCCCCCTCCTTCACACTGAAAGAAAGCTTATTCACTGCCGCCTGATTATGGTAATTTTTAGTCAGATCGAAGGTCTCAACCATTTTCTCATTTTGCATCACTATCGCCTCCCCAACCGGACAAACAGGGAAACGAGTCCGGCTATTACCAGAACAATAATTCCCATTCCTACCCATCCCCAGGCCGTCGATGCCCGGACCGTTACCCGGAACTCCAGGTTTTTGGTGCTCTTTTCTCCCTGCACGTTGACGTTCACCGAATAATCTCCCACCAGGGCCTGATCTGCCGGGGTGATCCTCATCTCAATTTGTTTCAGCTTACCCGGAGGGAGGATATCTATTTTTTCCGGTGAAAATTCCACCTTCCAGTTCTCGGGGTTGAAGGTGAGGAATTTAATGCCGTTTTGGGCCGCTGATCCGGTATTCTTCACATAGAAGGACATATTGG
>CAYVMN010000067.1:0-20729 GCA_964452575.1 uncultured Desulfobacteraceae bacterium
GGAAAAAAGACCCTCGCGGTCCCCTGCCTTTCTTTCAAAACGCTAAAGTGTTACGAAATATCTTCATCGCTCTAGTTGCCCCCTGCTACAGATCCGTGCCATGCCAGGCCCTGTTGACAGGTATAATGCAGGATATCAAGGAGGGAGAGGTTAAATTGGAGAGCCACTGGGATATAGACAAGGAATTGGGTTCCAGGCCCTTTCCTGAAACCATAATCTCTCCCACAGATGGGGCCGAGATGGTGCTGGTGCCGGAGGGCCAGTTTACAATGGGAATAAGCGAAAAAGAACTTCTTCAGATATACCTATTAGACCAAAGAGAGAACCCCTTGTTCGTGACCGAGATACCCACCCGCCCCGTTTATCTTGGGGCCTATTACATTGATAGATATCCTGTGACTAACTACCAGTACCGCAAATTCGTTCTGGAGACAGGGCATCGTGAGCCCGTCGCCCTAAACCACCCGGTGTGGGGACAGCCGATGCGACCGGTTATTTTTGTTGGCTGGAACGATGCCAGGGCCTATGCCAAATGGGCGGGGAGATCACTTCCTCAAGAGTCTCATTGGGAAAAGGCCGGCCGTGGAACCGATGGCCGTTGGTGGGCATGGGGGGATGAATTCCTCCCCGGTAGATGTAATTCAAGGGAATATGGCCTGGGGAATACGTCGGAAATCGGCCTTTTTCACCAGGGCATAAGCCCATATGGGTGCTATGATATGTGCGGTAATGTATGGGAGATGTGCGAGGGCCAATGGCTGGAAGGATACTTTCCCATGCGAGGCGGATGCTTTCTGGGTTCAGCAACATTTGTTCGGGTTACCTGTCGCTGGACCCCTGAGGATCCCATTAATGGGGCCCACTGGCTTGGGTTTCGCTGCATAAAGGAGATTCCCCAGGCACGCCCCTGACTGTAGAACCTTTTCAATCCTCACCCTGAACCCTCGGGGTGGACCAATAGCGATCTAGATTATGACATTTGTTTGGGATTTCAAGTACGCTTTGGAAGCTATGCCCTCTGACCTATGTTTTGCCTACCATGAGGGGAAACTCCTGGTGACAATCAGAGAGAATAGGTATGACGTCCCAAGGTTCGAAGACCTTGCTGAGTTGAAGGCATCCCCCTCTTGGACACATTATCTTGGCGCCCTAAACGGGCAGTCCTGCTATGCCGCTGAATGGCCTGGCGGCGACCTCAGCTATCAGGGGTTTGCCTTCATGGGCCTGCGGGCGCTGTTCGGTTTGATGGATGAGGACCTGATCTGGGTGGCAGGGCGTGCGAATCAGATGGTCCACTGGCACCAAACCCACCGTTACTGTGGGAGGTGTGGCGCTCCAACGGAGGCCAAAGCAGATGAACGGGCCAAGATCTGTCCTCGGTGTGGTCTGATAAACTATCCGCGTGTGTCTCCAGCCGTTATTGTGGCCGTGCTGAAGGGCAATTCGATTCTCCTGGCGAGGTCGCTCCGATTTCCCTTGCCCTTCCATAGTGTGCTCGCCGGTTTCGTAGAACCAGGAGAAACCTTGGAAGACTGCGTGCGAAGAGAAATCATGGAGGAGGTAGGTATACGTCTCAAGAACATCCGTTATTTCGGCAGCCAACCCTGGCCTTTTCCAAATTCTCTTATGGTGGCCTTTACAGCCGAATACGCAGGCGGGGAGATAAGGATTGATAACTCTGAGCTGCTGGCTGCGGGCTGGTATACTGCTGAAAACCTGCCCCTCCTTCCCTCGACTCTCAGCATCGCCCGTCGGTTGATTGAATGGTTTAGGGTGAACCATTCATCGGTCGCGAGCTCGATCAATCGTTCCTGAACAAGACACGAAGACCGTGCTTCCAGCTCTTAGATCAGCTGGCGGGTAAATTCTCAGGAAGGGGCTTCCTGGGATTGGCATGAAAGGGCCTCGGCTATATCTTCCTCGGTGATACCCAGGAGATGGAAGATATGGGTGAGACGGGCCCTGCCCAAAGAGGCATTGGCAACCCGATCCAGTGCCTTCTTGGCGTTATAGGCGATGCCCAGTCCTGCCTGACCCAGCATTAGGGCGTCGTTGGCTCCATCTCCTACCACCACAATCTGATCGAGAAGGATTCCGAGATCACACGATGTCTGGTTTACGATGCGAGCCTTTTGGGCAGCGTCTATTACCTGCCCTAGCACCCGGCCGGTGAGGGCACCGCTTTTGATCTCCAACCTGTTTGCATAAGCAAAATCAAAACCCAGCCTGTCCCGCAGGTGGTCCGCAAAGAAATCGAAACCCCCTGTTATGACTCCCAGTTTATAACCCAGCCATTTGAGTGTGGTTACCAGCTCTAGGACGCCTTTCGAGAGGCGCATGTTATCTCGAATTTCGGTCAAATGCGAGACCCGCAGCCCTTTCAGTAAAGCGACCCGCTGAATCAGAGACTCCTCAAAGTCGAAATCACCCCTCCTTGCCTTTTCCGTGATCCTTGCGACCTCTCTGAGTACGCCGGCCCGGCGGGCCATTTCATCGATGATTTCCATATCCACGAGGGTGCTATCCATATCAAAGAAGATGAGGCGTTTGTTCTTTCGGTATGCCTCCATCTTCTGAAGGCCCAGATCGATGCCAAGATCCCGGCTCTTGACCATCAGCCGCTCCTTGAGATGGCTCAGACTGGGAACGCGGTTCACGTTGAGTGTCATCTCCATGGACTGGGCGTCGTGGTGCGTCATGGTGGTGATGGTCTCAATATTGGCCTTTTCCTCAGCCATAATCTTGGAGAGTTCGGCCAGGGCTCGAGTACCCCCGAAGTGCGTGAGGACAAAAAGGTTGCGCTGGTTGGTGGACTGGAGCTCATTCTTTGAGAAGAGCCTGAAATTAAGGGTGAGATTGAGCTGACTGGCCTCGAACAGGAGGTCCTTGATTACGGTATCCTCTGGGTGGTCGGATTTGCTCAGGTCCAGGAGAAAGTAAAGCCCCAAAAGATCCTGGAGAGAGGCCTGTTCGACCTCTATCACCTGCACTCCGTGTTCAACCAGTATTCGTGCAAGAATTGCGGTTATCCCCGGACGGTCAGGTCCCGAAACGGTTACCATAAGGAACTTCTTGGCTTCAGTCATCAGGTCGTTTTCTCCTTTAGGGAAAATATCAGTTTTTTGCATGGAGGGCAAGCCAGTTTAGGCCAGAAGAGAATAGGTGGGTTCCTGATTGGGGCGAGCACCGGATAATTTGACAAGGGGCTTTGACTCGGGTAAAAATCACACACGGAGGATATCTTCATAGTAACTGAGTCAGTGACATGGAAGTGATGTGTTTTTGACATGCAGGCACAACCTATTCTTATTTCAGGAGGTGTGTGATGGGCTCAAGGATCTCTTATTTGGGTGTATTGGTCTTTATGCTGGCTGCGATAACGGTCCCTTATGAATTGGGTCGAGCCAGCACCAGCTACCCTGAGGTGATGTTCATATTGGACGCTTCAGGCAGTATGTGGGGAAAGGCCGGCCCAGAGACCAAGATCGAAGCTGCCAAGCAGGTAATGGCCAAGGTGGTCCCCGCCCTCCCCAAGGAGGCAAAGGTGGGTCTGGTGGCCTACGGACATCGCCGCAAGGGAGACTGCTCCGACGTAGAGGTATTGATTAAGGCAGGCAGCGACGACCGTGATGCGCTCCTAAAAAAGGTCCAGGCCCTTTCACCAAAGGGTATGACCCCCATGGCCTCATCAGTCAAGCAGGTGGCAGATATGATCAAGGGGAGTGAAGGCGAAACCACAATAGTGCTTGTTTCCGACGGGATTGAGACCTGCCACAGTGACCCCTGCGGCGTTGTCAAAGGCCTCAAAGAGAGCGGTATCAAGTTCATACTGCATGTGGTGGGTTTTGGGGTGGACAGCGCCGGGAAACAGCAGTTGAACTGTCTTGCCGAGGCAGGTGGCGGAAAGTATTTTGCGGCAAGAGACGCCGATTCGCTTATGGCGGCGCTAGAGACAGTGAAGAGGGACTTGGCCGTCAAGGTGGAGGAGGCCAAGACGAAAGAGGTAAAGGCAAAGAGCCGTCTGGGGAAGCTGAATGTAAGCCTGCCCGAGAGCGGTTTGAAGACACTGGATAGTCTGAAGATAATACGGGTGAGTGACAACAAGCTACTAAAGCAGACAAAGGCAGTGGCAGGGGTCCATTCCCTCCTGGCCGGAAAGTATAAGGTCGTGCTTGCCTTTGCAAAGCCAAACTACCGCAAACCTGATGATGCAGTGGTAGGGGAATACGAGGTCAAAGGAGGGGAGATTACTAATGTCAACCTGGGCGTCGTCGTGATCAATCTGGCCAAGGGTCTGGCCACTGCAGCCGATGGGGTCAGCATCATCGACCAGGCCACGGGCAAGCCCTTCATCACCCATGTCTCGCCTGATAACGACTACTACCTGATGAAGCCGCGTCCCGTGCCTCCTGGCACTTACTCGGTGGCCTTCCATTACCACAAGAGTCCCTCGCCTACCATTGTGGCCAAAGACCTGAAGGTGACCCCCGGCAAGGAGACAGTGGCCACCATCGATGCGGGCATAGCCATAAAGGAGGCCTCAGGCGTTACCGGATGGGACCTCGTGCCATCTGATAAGGATAAGGCCACACTCCAGGTGCGCCGGCGCTTTGACAACGATTACCCCCTCTGGAAGAGCTTCGCCGTCCTGCCGGGGACCTACAACCTATATGTCCTCCAGAAGGGTATGAGCGAGCCCCTTCCGGTGGGCGAAGGAATCGAGGTGAAAAGAGGGGAGACCGTAGTGTTTGACGCGGGGCTGTAAATGGGGAGGTAGCGGCACCTAAGATTATTGAGTATGAAAGAACACCAGGACAAAGCCCAGTGCCCCCAGTGCGGAGAGCCGGTAAGTGAAGGCTGGAAGTTCTGCCCTGCCTGTGAGACGCCACTGGGCGAGCCAGTGTGCCCGAAGTGCCGGATCCCGGTCAAAGGGCACTGGAAACGGTGCCCGGAGTGCGAGGCCCCCCTAGTTTGCAGGTCCTGCGGCCGTCGTATCCCTGTGGGCCAAAGTGAATGTCCGAAATGTGGGGCAGGCACTTTAAAGTCATTCAGGCCCAATCATACGATCACAGAACCGGTTACAGGAATGGAGTTTGTCCCTGTTCCCGGAGGGACCTTCATGATGGGGGATACGTTCGGTGATGGAGCCGAGAACGAGCGACCGGTTCACATGGTGCGGTTGGACGGATTTTATATGGGAAGATATCAGGTGACTCAGGCACAGTGGGATTGCCTGATGCCGGATAACCCCTCAAAGTTCAAGGGAGATGGACATCCCGTAGAGCAGGTTACGTGGCACGACGCCCAGGCATTTGTCGAGAACCTGACCGAAGCGAACAAGGGAAAATACGTCTTTTGGTTGCCCAGCGAGGCCCAGTGGGAATATGCGGCCCGAAGTGGAGGCAAAGATGAGCGGTATGCTGGAAGCGACGATGTGGAGGCGGTTGCCTGGTACGAAGAGAACAGCGACGGCATGACTCACCCGGTGGGCACCAGGGCACCCAATGGGCTCGGTCTTTACGACATGTGCGGCAATGTGTGGGAGTGGTGTCTGGATATGTTCCGTGAGTATGCCTACAAACTGCATGGGACCTCAAACCCGGTATGCACGGAGAAGGGGGAGGACCGAGTGATCAGGGGAGGAAGCTGGAACCTGGATGCCTGGGGGGTCCGTTGCGCCAAACGGTCCAGCCTTTCCCCTGGATATGCTGCCGCCGGACTGGGATTGAGAGTGCTGATGACCTCCCTAAATGAAGGTCATCAGTAGAGGCCCTTCTGTTTGTTCTGCCAATTTTTATGCAGGAGTGAGAGGATCTGGGCGATTTCATCCAGGCGGTTGTAAATCCGTACCCCCTGTTCGTTCAGATCGTAAATAACCTGACTTTCCCAGGGGGTATAAATGCTTCCAAGCATGACCGGGAGACCAATTTCCTCCTCCATTTGGTTGTAACCGCTGATTATCCGTTTATTGATGTCGAGAAATAGCCTGAGTCTGGATGGGGCATCTTCTTCGAGCATTCCTGGCCTACCCATGCCATGAAGGATCATGGCATCCACTTCGCCGGAAGAGAGGATATCTCTTCCTACAGCCAAGATAATGTCCTCATCAAAGAATAGGCCTGACGCCCCTATGTCGACAGGATTTCTTGTTGATGCCCTGGGAGGCATGCCAATGGCTCTCAGCGATTGCTGGAGCCTTGGACTCAGTTCGGGCAAAGTGAGCCCCATTTCCTCCAACGAGTCGGAGAGAGCCACCCCCCATGATCCTCCCATGGTGATAATTGCGACTCTCCTTCCGGCCATAGGAGGTCGTTCGAGGAAGGCGTGCCCTAGTGGCAGGAGGAGTTCCATGGTGGGGGCGGCGATGATCCCGGTCTGACGGAGCACACCCTCGTATACCCCTCTCACCCCTGATAGGGCGCCTGTATGACTTTCTGCCGCCCGGGCCGATCCCTGTGTCTTTCCACCCTTGTATACCACGATGGGCTTTACCTTTGAGATGCGGCAGGCTGTCTCAACGAAGCGCCTCCCGTCCCGGACGGTTTCAAGATACATCAGGATGACCCCCACATCAGGGTCATTCTCGAAATACTCAAGAAAATCCGTGGCCGTGACGTCGCATTCGTTCCCGGTGTGAATGAACTTTCCTACACCCATGCCCCTCGAAAAGCCGGAGGCCAGGAGGTCGTAGAATGCATAACCCCCTTGGCAGACGGCCCCTATCCTGTTGCACAACAGGTGTTCAGCGGGTGATGCAGACCCGTTGAAGCCGGCATGGAGGTTGAAAGTTCCGCTCACGTTTGGGCCGAGTACGCGCATGCCGTAGGATCGTGCAATACGGGCAAGCGCCTTCTCCTGTTCCTTGCCTTTTCTTGAGGACTCCCCGTAGCCCGCCGTTATGATGGTGGCGCCTTTTACCTGTCTTCGGCCGCACTCTTCAATTGTCCGTTCCACCGAGTCCGGAGGGATCGTGAGGATCGCAAGCCCGATCGGATCGTTAATTTCATTGATGTGTCTAAAGGCAGGCAGGCCGAAGACCTGTTGGGCATTGTTGTTTACAGGGTATATCTTTCCTGAATAGTCTCTCGAGAGGAGGCCTTGCATGATGAAGGAGCCCCATGATCCAGGCCTTTCGGTGGCCCCAATGACAGCCACAGAATCAGGGTTCAGAAATACGTCCAGTTCGCTCTTAGTGTCCATGTGTCCTCATTATCCTAAATAGTTGGTGGGCTTCCCTTTTCCGAAATCAGCGCAGGGCTAGCAGCGCATAAATAAGGGCGCCATTCTATTTCCTCATTTTATGGATGTAAAGCCTATTTGGGTCGCGATCCAGGCTATAAAATTTCAGTTCACAACTGATAGGGAGGGGTTTTTGGCTTGACATTAGATCAAGACGAGATTATATTATATTAGAACAGTATAGAATAAATAAATATATAATTTAAATTACTGTAGACCTGAGAGGAATTTAATGAAATTTCTGAGAAATCAACAATCGGATGAAACCGTGGACCTGGTGTGCCGCATGTGCCCCTTGCATCTCCTCGAGCCGGGGGAAAGGCTTCGGTGCCTGAAAAAGGGGCAGGTACTGGAGGTGTTGACAGATTATGACGGGGCGCTTCGGGATATACCGGAGTGGTGCGAAAAGAGCGGGCAGGAATTCCTGGGGGTGGAGGAAGGGGAGGAGTGTTATAAGCTATATATAAAGAAGGTGAAATAGAGAGGCGCCAGATGAAGAGGGTTTACATGGATCATGCGGCAGCAACTCCTGTGAAAAGAGGGGTGTTGGATTCGATGCTACCCTATTTTGACAGGGAATTTGGGAACCCTTCCACGGTTTATGACGTGGGTTCCAGGGTAAAGGAAGTGGTTGAGGAGCAGAGGGAAAAGGTTGCCGGGCTGATTGGGGCCAGGCCGGGAGAGATCATCTTCACCTCATCTGGGGCAGAGGCAAATAACTTGGCCGTCAAAGGAGTTGCCTTTTCTCGGCAAAAGAAGGGAAATCATATAATCGTCTCTTCTATTGAGCATCATTCTGTCCTTAATTCAGCTAGGTTTTTGGAGCGTATGGGATATGAGGCAAGCTTTTTGGCCGTGGACGAACATGGACTGGTGGACCCTGAACGATTGGCAAGGGCCATCAGGCCTGAGACAGTTCTCGTATCCATAATGCACGGAAATAATGAGATCGGCACCATCCAACCCATATCTGACCTGTCTGCCATCTGCCGCGAGAAGGGGGTTCTGTTTCATGCGGATGCCGTTGCAACGGTGGGAAATATTGAGGTCAAAGTAGATGAACTGGGCGTGGACCTTCTGAGTCTGTCCGGCGTCTCCCTGGGAGCTCCGAAAGGGATAGGGGCACTATATTTCAAACAAAAAGTGAGATTGATGCCTTTGATACATGGGGGCATACAGGAGAGCGGCAGGAGGGCCGGCACCGAAAACGTCCCTGCAATCGTAGGGCTAGGCAAGGCAGCGGAGCTCGCTGGGAAAGAACTTGGCACCAGGATAAAACAATTGCGCCTTAAAGCGATGAAAAACGCCCTTGTTTCGGGAGTCCAGGAACGTATAAAAGAGGTGAAGTATACAGGGCACCCGGAGAAAAGGCTCCCCGGTCACGCCAGCTTTTGCTTCGCGGCGATTGAGGGAGAGGCACTCCTTTTTATGCTAAGCCAAAAAGGCATTTATGCAAATACCGGTTCTGCCTGTGCATCGAAGGCCCTTAAGACCTCTCCTGTTCTTGCGGCAATTGGCGTGCCTCCCGAGTTGGCACAAGGATCAATCGTATTTACAATGAACACCAACAACAGGATCGAAGAGGTTGAATATATACTTGAAAACCTTCCTCCGGCTGTTGAAAAACTGAGATCACTCTCTCCTCTCTGGAAGCAGAGCATGGCCGCCTAGGTATAAGAGATGGGGGTGACCGGATCTCATGATCGGGAGGGCGCATTATGAAGCTATCAACCCGAAGCAGGTACGGGACCAGGATGATGGTCGATCTTGCCCAACATTATGAGGAGGGACCAATACAGATAGGCGATATATCTAAACGGCAGGATATCTCCGTTAAGTATCTTGAACAACTGATAATTCCCTTAAAGAAGGCCAATTATGTAGTAAGTGTCAGAGGTCCCAAAGGGGGGCATATGCTGGCGAGATCTCCCGAAGAGATCACGGTGGGAGAGATAGTAAGGGTGCTCGAAGGAGGAATTGAACTCTCCGAGTGTATTGAAAATCCCGATTCATGTGAGAAGGTAGAGAGGTGCCTGACCCGGGACGTATGGGAAAAGGCCACAAGGGCGATGAATGAAAAGCTCAACTCAACAACACTATCCAGCCTGATCGAATCGAGCAAGGGCGGGTAAGCATTGGTCAGGGGGTAAAAATGTATTCTGAAAAGGTAATGGACCATTTTTCAAATCCGAGAAATGTTGGTACAATAGAAAATCCCGACGGTGTTGGGGAGGTCGGAAATCCCGTGTGCGGAGACATGATGACCTTTAACATCAAGGTGGTGGACAACAGGCTTGCTGAAGTGAAATTCAAGACATTCGGATGCGTCGCCGCCATTGCGGTATCAAGCATGGTGAGCGAGATGGCCAAAGGCAAGACCCTGGACGAGGCCAGGGCTATAACTAAGAAGGTGGTGGCAGAGTCTCTCGACGGGCTCCCTAAAGAAAAGATGCACTGTTCGAATCTGGGCGCGGAGGCGCTTTCCAAAGCCATTAGAGATTACGAGGAGAAAAGGCTTGGAAGGCCAAAGGCCGATACAGAAGACCTAAACGAGGAGAAGGCGGGTGGGCGTTCGACCTGCGTGAACTGCAAGAAAGAAAATCCAATAGATGCAGTTTTTTGTATGAGTTGTGGCCAAAGGCTAATAACCTAGATGAAGATTGTCTCAATAGCTATAAGCAAGAAAAAGGGAACCCCCAAGGTGGCAATTGATGAAGGGGTCCTGGTTGAAGACCACGGGATAGAAAACGATGCCCATGCCGGCCAGTGGCATCGCCAGGTGAGTTTTCTGGCATCAGAGAGTATTGAGAAGGCCCGGGAGAACGGGCTGAATGTTACCTTCGGGGACTTTGCTGAAAACATTGCCACAGAGGGTGTCGATTGGAAGGACGTTCCTATAGGAACCATGATCCAGGTGGGTGAATCAGCCCTGGTTGAGATCACCCAGATTGGGAAGGAATGCCATAGTCGATGCGCGATCTACTATAAGGCCGGTGACTGCATCATGCCCCGTGAAGGGGTATTTGCTCGTGTGCTAAGGGGAGGAAAAATCCGGACCGGAGAGGCCATGCGCATCCTCAGGCGGGGTTGAGATCAACGCCACGAAATAGTCGGAAAGGGGGATTTCATGAGCGGTGAAACAGGAAAAGTTGAACGGGTTGAAGGGGCTTTTGCATGGGTCATGACCGAGCGTAAGGGCACGTGTGATGGTTGCGGTCAGAGGGGTTGCTGTAGCGTGATTGAAGGGTCGAACCAGATGCTGGTACGCGCCTCAAATGCCTTGAACGCGAAGCAAGGGGACGAGGTAGAGCTTTTCCTGAATCCTAAGACCAGGATCAAAGGCATGATGGTAATCTACATCCTTCCTGTTGCTGGTCTTTTGGTCGGGGCCCTTTCAGGCGGCAGCCTTTCGAGGATTGTGGGATTAGGTGAGAATTTGGGATCTTTGCTGTTTGCTTTTGTGGGCCTGGGACTGGGGTTTTTACTGGTTCGGATAGCTGCATTGCGCATGGAGTCCAGGGAGGAGCTTACGCCGATTATATCGCGTATCAGGCGACGGATGGGGGGCCCTTCGACCAGCGGAAACATACACTTGGCAGGTCCCACGAATAGTCTCCCAACCGATGGTGGGTGTTGCCCGCAATGAGCTGTCTCAGAAAACCAGTCATCTTCTATCCATAAATCCCTTTTGCGCAATATTTCCATCCTGGTCAAAATCAACCACATATTCAAAGGGCCGTTTATCGGCTAGGGCACCGAAGCGGAGATCAAATAGGGTAACACGGTGAAGCCCGTCCACGATCCCGTTGTATTTTGCCACGGGAAAACGGGCGAACCAGAGGAAGGTCTGAACTCCTTCGTCCTCCATCGCCTTCTTTACCCATGGGGAGGCCTGATTACGTTCCCAGGCACGATACCGGAGTCTATCGACGGGTTGGTATCGTGCCGACAATCTCCCTAACAGGCCCATGTCAGGCCCGGTGTTTCTCTTGACGGTTCCGATCAGGTCGACAAATCCCTCATAGATCTTTTCCTTGGTTACAATGTAGTTTCCCCAAAAAAAAGGAGAGAGAGGCTGAGGAAGGGAGGCTAATGTCTCCACCGCCAGGCCTCTTTCGCGGGCATATGTCTTTGTCAGTGAGAGGGCCCTGAAGTGATTTGCGGCACAAAGGCAGGTGTAAAGGGCAGCCAGTACAGCGGAAGTCCTTGCTATGGCGCGTGCCTTTCTCCTAAAGATCCAGAGGGCCAGAATCGGGAAGAAAAAGATGGAGAACAAGAAGGGATCCATAATGAAGATCCAGTCAAAGGCAAAACGATCATTTCTGAAGGGGCTGAAGATCATGGTCCCGTAAGAGGTCACCAGGTCCAAGAAGGTATGGGCCAGGATCTCCACGAGCCATATGATGAAAAAGGAGCTGAATTTCTTGATCCTTGAGAACTTGACAAACAACCACGCGAAAAAGAGGGAGAACGGGACCGCCAGAAAAAGGGAATTGGTAAGATAACGATGGTACCTTATGGTGAATTCGGTTCCCAGGAATAATCCCAGGAGACTGTCGATATCGGGAAAGAGGGAGGCAGTGATGCCCGCGATAGTCCCCCATCTTCCGGTATCACGATTCAAACCGCATTTGACGATGGTATAACCCGCCAGGGCGTGGGTCAAAGGGTCCATAAAGGCATATATATTCCATACTCGCGCCGGTTTTCAAGGGCAATTTCGGAATCGTCTGAAGGCTATGAATTCCCCCTGCCGAGCCGGCCGCGACCATATGTTTCCAATATGCTCAGAACCAGAACGATCATGAGGGCCTGTATGATCAAGAGGATGGAATCAATCGTCCTGGCATACCGAAGTGTCACGGCACTTATGCCCAAACATATACTGAGCAGGTGAATAAGCACCACGCCTCTTTTGGGTCCCCCTAGGACATCTGCCAGCCGGTGGTGAAGGCGGTCTTTTCCGAGATACTCGATCCACTCCTTAAGGCCTGAGACCTTTCCCTTAATGACTCGTCTGCCAGTAGTGTATAGAATATCAAATATTGGAATCCAGAATATCAACAGAGGTGAGGCCAGGGCAACGATCGTCCTATCCGGTGACCAGTCTCCATAGACCGCCAGGCAGGCAAGGATAAACCCGGTTACCATGCTGCCGGCATGACCCATAAAGATTAACGCCCTTTTCTTGTATCGGAAGTTGTATGGGAGAAAGCCCAGAGAGGCGCCCATCAACGCGATGGAGGTCCAACCCAGGAATGGCTGGTCGGTTTGAAGTGAGACGATCCCCAGAAAAAAGGAAAAGATCGCTCCCAAACCCCCTGTCAGGCCCTCCAGGCCGTGGAAGAAGCCTATGGCATTGGTGAGACCCACGATCCAGAGTATGGTAACTATCTGGTTCAGAATCTGTCCAGACAGGCCCATGGCAGATGGAAAGATTTTCAGCGAGATCCCGAATGCCATCACGAGAAGGGCGCTCACAACCTGAGAGATGAGCCTGACCCACACTGACACATTTCGCAGGTCACTCACCAGACCGGCAGCGAAGACGATGGCAGAACCTGCGAGGATAACAAAGAGGCGGTCGGAAAAGATGCCATTTAAGAGGATGCTAATAAGAAAGGCCAGAAAGACTGCCAGCCCTCCTAGCTCAGGAGTGCGGTTCTCTGTGATTCCAGACGTATGGGTCCTGAGCATGATATTTAATCTGACGGCGAGAGACCTGCAGACCGGGGTAAGACAAAAGGAGAGCGCAAAGGAAAGGCCTGCAACATAAAGCCACCTTTCGCCCAGATTCGAGAAATACCCCCGTGCAGCGGGACAGATGAAGATCAGTGACAAGACCAGTCCGACTATGTAAGAGGGACGTGGGACATAGTCATGGCCTTTGTTCTTCATCTGCCCAATCCTTTACCAGCACAGGTCTCACAGGTTCACTTCGCCCGCAGGCTCAATCAACCATGCCATTCTACAATATGGGAGTGAGAATTTAAACCCTTACGACACCAAAGGCCCATGAAAAAGCTCCTGCATGACATTCCTTGTAGTCTTGGCAAAGGCGCTGACGGTTGGGAATAACCGCCGTTCCTTCTGGCTGATCATCAAGCTTACCAGATTCAGGAACATTTCAGCACCTTTACCGGGCTGCTGTCTACGACATGGCCCCGCTCCAGGCGGATCACGTGGGTAATGCAGGGCAGGATTTCCCGGGCGTGGTGGGTTACGTAGATGAGATTTGTCGGGGTCTCGCTGCCCACGTAATCGAGTATTCCCAGAAGCCTTTCGCGATTGGCCTGATCGAGGCCGCTGCATGGTTCATCAAGGATGAGGAGACGGGGGGACTTTACCAGCGCCCTCGCGACTAGTACCAACTGCCTCTGTCCGTAAGAGAGCTGGTCGAAGGGCCTTTCCGCAAGATCCATGATTCCAAGCTCCTCGCCCCATTGTCTTGCTGTCCGGGTCTGTTGATGACCGCACCGCCGATAGAGCCCTATTGAGTCAAAAAAGCCTGAGCAAATCACATCAAATGCACCGATTCCCTTCTGATATGTGGCATTGGAATAGGCTGATATGAATCCGATATGCCTCTTGATCTCCCAGATGCTTTCTCCGGAACCCTTTCTTTTCCCGAACAGAAAGATGCCGTTGGCATAGGACTGGAGGTTGTCGCCCGTAATGAGGTTCAATACGGTTGTCTTTCCCGCACCGTTGGGCCCGAGTAGAGCCCAATTTTCCCCCTCCCTGACGGTCCAATTGAATTGATCCAATGCCAAGAGCTCGCCGTACCGTACAGTCACCTCTTGCATATGAACGAGCACCGGAGGGACTTGTTCCGAAGACTCCCCCCCAGACCGTGACGCTCCGTTCCAAGCGAGCTGGGTCAACCCCGGCCGACGAGGGGCGGCACCCTGAGTGGTCGAGCCTCCCCCCGATAATGGGTTACCTGGATCAGTTTTTCCAAGGGCCTCTTCCCTGGGGCCTTGGCTAGACACCCGGCCGCCTCTCACGCAGAGCACGTGGGTAATGAACTCTCCGATTTCTTCAAATCGGTGGGTGATGAGGATGATCTGCACGCCCTGGGAAACCAATTTTTCGATCATTTTGGCCAGACTTGTACGCGAGTCACCATCCAGCCCTTCAAAGGGTTCATCGAGTATGAGTAGTTCAGGGTGAGTTAGGAGCGATCGGGCAATCAAGATTTTTCGCAACTCACCTGTGGATAGGGCCCGCAGAGGCCTTTCAATAAGATGACCAATGCCTAACTCGCTGAAAAAGGTGCTAACGGACCTAGATCGCATGCTCGGAAGCCGGCCGTGTGCCCCTGATGTAGATCCTGTCAAGAGTTCGTGTGTAGCGGTAGATTCGAGACTCCCGCTGAAGTCTCGAAAGGAGTCCTTTAGGTCCTCTAGCGCTATGATCTCCCGCTGCTGTTCAGTGGATACATAGCTGATTCTATCGGCTATGGTTGAGCCTGATGAACCATTGTGACTATAGGTAATGCGCCCCTTTACGACAGGAACCACCCCCATAATGGCCTTCACAAGGGTCGATTTCCCGGAGCCGTTTGGCCCAACTATGGCCCATTGCTCGTCTCGGTTGATCTGCCACGAAGTGCCTTGAAGATACCACCGATCTCTGAGGCGGACGGTGATGTCTTCAAGGGTTATGATGGGTTGCGCTTTCATGAACCTTACCTTTTCCTGTTCTCAGGCCGCAATGCCCTCACTGACGCGCCTGCCTGCCACATCTCTGAGTCCCTGATCGTTGCCAGTTCCCTATTGAGTCTTTCGCGGTAATCGGGTGCACTGTTGGCGTCAAGCACGCGCCGGGTCTCCTGGCCTGTAATCACGCTCTCGTAGAGTTCGTCAAAGAGGGGAACGACTGCGTCACGAAACCGCGGTGCCCAGTCTAATGCCCCACGCTGGGCAGTGGTGCTGCAATTCCCAAACATCCAGTCCATTCCATTCTCCGCCACCAGTCGAATCAGGCTCTGGGTCAGTTCCTCCACGGTCTCATTAAAGGCCTCGCTGGGACTGTGGCCGTGTTTGCGCAGGAGACTGTACTGTGCCTCCATGACGCCCGCCAGACACCCCATGAGCACGCCCCTTTCCCCGGTCAGATCACTGTATACCTCTTTCTCGAAGGTGGTGGGAAAGAGGTAGCCCGATCCGATTGCAATCCCCAGGGCCAGGGTCCGTTCCTTTGCCCGACCCGTATAGTCATGGTAAACCGCAAAACTTGAGTTTATGCCGCTCCCGTCAAGAAAATTGGTGCGCACGGTGCGCCCAGATCCTTTGGGCGCCACGAGGATTACATCCACGTGGTCTGGCGGCACGATGCCAGTCTGGTCTCTGTAGACAATGCCAAAGCCATGTGAGAAGTAGAGCGCATCCCCTGGGCTCAGGAGTCCCTTGATTTTCGGCCACTGGGCCACCTGGCCGGCATCAGAGAGGAGGAACTGGACGACCGTGGCCCTGCGGGCTGCCTCTTCCAAAGGGAAGAGTGTGCTGCCCGGCACAAATCCGTCTGCAACCGCCCGGTCCCAGGACTGGCTCTTCTCCCTCTGTCCAACGATGACCCTTATTCCGTTATCTCGCATGTTCAAGGCCTGGCCTGGGCCTTGGACACCGTATCCGAGCACGGCAACGGTCTCGCTGTCGAGGATGTCCCGCGCCTTTTGAAGTGGGAATTCTTCCGATGTAATAACCTCTTCCCGTATGCCGCCAAAGCTTATCTCTGTCATCTGTACCCTCCTGTTTGTCTGTCCTAATTCGGTTCCCGAAGCAACGCAATGGGACCTGTGCGGGCGATCTTTTGAATACCCATGGGTTTCATGAGTTCTAAGAGCGCACCGATCTTTCCTTCATCCCCGGTAGCCTCGATAATATAGTGCTCCATTCCCACATCCACGACCTTGCACCTGAAGATGTCTACGATCCGCAATATCTCTGCGCGATGCCGGGCCTGGGCATGGACGCAGATCAGGGCCATTTCGCGCTTGACTGACTCTGGGCCGCTGAGATCGCGAAGCTTTCTCACGTTTACCAGTTTTTTGAGCTGCTTCTCGATTTTTTCCGTAACGGGCCTGTTTGCATAGGTGACAATAGTGATGCGAGACACCTCCGGCTCCATGGTCTCGGCGGTAACCAGGCTTTCAATGTTGAAACCCTTTCCACTGAACAATCCCACTATCCGGGACAACACACCGGGTTCATTGTCAACCAGCATCGAAAAGATGTGTTTTTCCTTGGGCATCTTTCGGGTCCTCCTACACAAACATCATTTCAGTAAGGGGTGCACCGGCCGGTACCATGGGATAGACGCTTTCTTCGGGCTCAACCGCAAAATCCATAAGGACCGGACCCCTGATTGAAAGCCCTTCATTCAGGATGGCTTCTACGTCGCTCGGTTCTGTCGCCCGCAACCCCCCAGCCCCATAGGCCTGGGCAAGTTTCACAAAATCGGGGGCGTGATCCATTCCGGTACACGCGTAACGTTTGTCATAGAACAGCTCCTGCCATTGTCTGACCATGCCCAGAAAGCCATTGTTTAATATGACGACCTTGACTGGTAGACCATACTGGACGGCGGTGGCAAGCTCCTGGATATTCATCTGGATGCTGGCGTCTCCTGCAACATCTACAACGAGACTGTCCGGACAGGCCAGTTGCACACCGATCGCCGCCGGGAGGCCAAAACCCATGCATCCCAGCCCTCCAGAGGTGATAAAGTGGCTCGGCTGGTCGAAGCGATAGTACTGGGCAGCCCACATCTGATTCTGGCCCACCTCGGTGGTGATAATTGCCCGCCCCTCGGTTAACTCATAGAGTTTTTCCACCACGTATTGGGGCTTTATTACCTCCGATTGCCGGTAGGCGAGGGGTCTTGTGACCTTCCAGTATTCGATCTGTTTGAGCCAGTTCGATCTTTTGGAGGTGAGATTGCCCATGTCCACCTCAGGCAAGAGACTGTTCAGGCGCCCAAGGCATATCTTGCAATCCCCCACAACCGGAAAGGTGGCAGGAATGTTCTTGGAGATGGAGGTGGGGTCAATATCAATGTGGACGATCTTCGCCTGCGCGGCAAAGGCCTCAGTCTTTCCGGTGACGCGGTCATCGAATCGGGCACCAATTGCGATCAGCAGATCGCACTCAGCGGTGCTCATGTTGGCCTGATAGGTGCCGTGCATTCCCAGCATGCCCAACCAAAGGGGATCGGAACCAGGATAGGCCCCAAGGCCCATGAGAGTGGCGGTCACCGGTATTCTGGTCTTCCGCGCAAATTCAGTCAGCTCGCCGGAGGCCTTGGACAAGATGACGCCCCCGCCTGCGAGAATAAGGGGTCGCTCCGCCTGTTGGATCAGATGCAGTACCTTTCTTATCCGCCTTATATCCGGTCTACAAGACGGCCGATAAGACTTGGACCGGGCCGCGTTTCGGCCCATAGACCTCGTACTGCCCGCGAGCACATCCTTCGGGATGTCAATTAGGACAGGGCCCGGCCGGCCTGACCTGGCAATGTAGAATGCCTCTCTCAGGGTTACATAGAGATCCTCCACCCGTCTGACCAGGTAGTTGTGTTTGGTGCAGGGTCTTGTGATACCGACGATGTCCACTTCCTGGAAGGCATCATTTCCGATGAGGTGTGTAGGAACCTGACCACAGATGATCACTAAGGGGATCGAATCCATAAAGGCGGATGCAATTCCAGTGACCGTATTTGTTGCCCCAGGGCCCGAGGTGACCAGACATACTCCCACCTCTCCTTTGGCTCGGGCATAGCCGTCTGCGGCATGGACAGCAGCCTGTTCATGGCGCACGAGGATATGCCGGATATCGGTCTTCGCAAGCTCATCATAGGCATCTATGACCGTTCCCCCCGGATATCCAAATATGGTATCCACACCTTCTGCCTTAAGCCCCTTCATAAGGATCTGGGCACCTGTGAGTCTCATCTTTCTGTCCCTCCTGTCTTCTCTTCCGAAAACCCGGCGTTCCCTCCTCCCAGCGCTTTATGCCAGGCAAAAAAAATCCGCTATCAGCAGGGCTGATAACGGATCTTTTAGTTGCTCTATGGGTAAGAAAAGCTAGGCCATTATCAACCCCCCGTCTGCGGCGAGGACAACGACGACCGCGACGATAATAAGGACGCTAATAAGGTTGACAATGGCAGATAGTCTTTTCATCATAATGACCGGGCAAAATATAACGCCTTTTCTTGTAACAGAGCCTTACGATCCTGTCAAGCTATTTTTTTCCACGCAGCAGATCATGTATATTTCCAGGGCTAAAAGCGGAGGGTGGGGACTCCAAAGAGGGGATAGTTGCGATCTACGTTCCCGATGCCCAGGCCAAGGGTGCCACTACTAAAAAAGATCTGGGCTGCGTCGAAGAAGTCGTTAAATCCATAAGGCGCCACATCATAGTCTGCCAGGGCCATAAAGGGGATCTTTTTCTCCGCCATCATCTTGCGGAGGTGTGTATTGGTGACTGCCAGGAGTTGTATCCCCTCAGACCCACAGCCTGTTTGACCATCAAAAAAGGCCTTGCGAAGCCGGGATACGGTAAGGAATTGGTATTTCGCTCCTGGCTGAAATTTCGCGAAATAGAAACCCCTGGGTCTGGGTGGTGCACCAGGCCTCAGACGGATATTGTCCGATTTATCGAAATCGATATACTCGCACTGCCAGGTCTTGACCCTCCAGCTCCTGAGGGCATATTCCCAGGCCAACTTCCCTGATAGAACCGGATTGGAGTTTCCTTGGCCATCCTCGCCAAATCCATAGAATAGACCTATGCCCCTAAAGCCGTCTTGAAGGTCTTTTTCGGTCAAGGACGGGGGCACTACAATCTTTTGGAACTCCCGCCTCTCAATGCCCCAGCCCATCTTTCGATTGGCCTTTTTCCAGGCCTTGACCTGCCAGTCAATGGGAAGGAGCAGGAGGTTTTCTCCCTTCGATTTGGCCTTCAGACGGAACCCTAACGCTTGAAAGACGAAACTCATATTCCGCATATAATACCGAATGCCCTCATTCTGCGCCAGAACCCTGAACCGCTCCAGCGTTGCAATAGGTGTAAGGGCGAGCCGCGCGAGCTTGTAGAGAGGTCCCCATTGCCATGGTCCTTGGGAACTCTTTCCTGGTAATCACGCTTTTCATATTTGCCTTTCTGTTATTGATTATTTATACCACGACGTGGTATTAAGATCAAGACGGTATCCAAGAAAGATTCACTCTTTGGTTCAAGAAAAAATCTTTGATAATAGGTATCCTGACGTCTTATTGATTGGAATGAAAACCCATCACAGTTGTTCAGAAAAGGTGTCGCCAACACAAACAGATAAGAGAGTAAAGGCGGTCGGGCTCCTTTCTGGTGGTCTGGACAGCACCCTTGCCGCCAGACTCCTATTGGATCAGCAGATTGATGTGCACGCCATCAATTTCACCTCGCCATTCTGCCTCTGTACTCCAAAAAATGCTGGATGCTCAGCCGCGGTAACTGCCGTAAGGGAACTGGGAAATATCCCGCTAAAACAGGTCGCCTTAAAGGAAGAATACCTTGAAATGGTGCGGAATCCGCGGCACGGATATGGCTCAGGGATGAACCCTTGTATTGACTGCAGGATCATGAAGATAAGAAAAGCGGGCGAATACATGCACAAGATCAGTGCATCCTTTCTATTTACCGGTGAGGTCCTTGGGCAGCGCCCCATGTCGCAGCACAGGCAGGCCATTGAGATCATCGACCGGGACTCGGGTCTTCAAGGATATATCCTGAGGCCCCTCTCGGCAGCGCACTTCAAGCCCACGATCCCAGAATTAAAGGGGTGGGTTGAGAGGGGCAAGATGCTGGGAATATCGGGGCGCTCAAGAAAGAAGCAGATGGCGCTTGCCGCAGAAAAGGGCATTAGAGATTATCCCTGTCCGGCCGGTGGTTGCCTCCTGACCGATCGGAACTTTGCAAAGAGATTGCGTGAATACTTTGAATTTCAGGGGAAGCCCACAATGAGAGATATCCCTCTACTCAGGGTAGGTAGACATTTCCGGCTGGAAAGTGGGGACAAGGTTATCGTGGCGAGGAATGAGCAGGAGTGCAAGAGACTAAGAGGTCTTTGCAGGGAGACAGAACATCTTCTTGTCCCCTTTGATTTTTCAGGGCCTGTAGTAATTCTACAAGGAGACTCCCTGAAAGGTGCCCTGGAGAAGATGCTAAGGTATACAAAACAGTCTGTTCAGACATCTTCCCGAGTCATCCATCTGTTCATGGGTAGAAAAGAGGCCATAACCCTCGGACAACACCATGTGGTATAGAACAAGCGATGTGCTTACCCCAGTCCTCAAGAGGGAGTCTTATGGAGATCGAGGTTAGGCTCTTTGCGGATCTTCGAGAGTCCCCTATTCCAGCGGGAAAGATAAACCTGGAAGATAAGGCGACCCTTGGCGAATTAATGGCAAAGATAGGGGTTTCCCCTTCAAAAGTTGCCATATCCCT
>CAYVMN010000068.1:0-20623 GCA_964452575.1 uncultured Desulfobacteraceae bacterium
CTCATCCGTGGTGATGGCTGAGGCATTGACGCGGGCATTTGACTTGAAGGTGACCTTGAGTTCATTTCCTTTTTTTCGGCAGCGGAGGGATGGGCCGTGATTCACGAGGAGAAAGCCTTCTGTGAGGTCAAGGTCACCGAGCTGGGACAGCCCCGTAATTACGTCGGGCGAACACTGGAATTTGATCTCGACTTCGTCAGTCATATCGAATTCCTTGCCCTATGACCGGTTTGATTGACCAGTTAGATAATAGGATCAACCAGATAATTCTTAACTTTTGAGAGTTCTATTTCAGATGGCTTTTTTCATAAGGCTGCAAAATTTTCACGTTAGGGATAATCGAATAATGTTTTTGGTTAAAGGTGCACAGGGCCACGTTCATAGCCACAGCCATTTGACCAATCAATGCATCGAGAATTCCAAGTCCGTGGCTGAGATGATAACTGGTAAAAACAGATAACGCCTCATCACAAGCTGAGGGTGAAGGCCAAGTTACATTATAAGAGCGCAATTCCCTGTCCACCTCCTGTTGTTCCGGCTTGTCTCTGCACCCCTGAATTAATTCCATTGCAACGAATCCGGGTAAAACGATCTTTTCTGTGCCTAAGGAATCCAGCCAAGCGATAGCGGGTGGATATTCCCGCATAAGATCTATCATTACATCAGTATCGAGAAGAATCATGCCTTTCCTCGACGGTTTTGAGCTTGTTCTCGGAGTTGACGGGCGTAAACCGCACTGTCTGCAATATCCTTCCTATCTTTCCATAACCCTATAAGCCCCGAACGGCGCAACCTATCAGCGGGCAAGTAACGTTGACGAGGAGTGTTTGAAGGTTCGATCAAAAAGATCATTTCTAAATGCTGCCCTTTCTTAAATGGCAACCCACTCATAAAGATCTCACCATCCTTTTCTACAACTTTCTGAATACGAATTGCCTCCATAATTTAGCGCTCCCATTTTTATTTCGAAATACCTATTTCAATTATGCTAAAAATGATAGAATTTGCAAGGGTTAAATGCCCCCCTTGATAAAAAGCCAGCCATTTCTTAAAAAAAATGATGAGATCCTCTTATTTTAGCACCTTCTCAAGAAAAACCCTTTCGAACCGCTCTGCATCAACTTTATAGCACACCCAGGTGACCTCTTTCATCTTGTCTTTAATAAGCCGTGTGGGCCTGTAGCCCGCTACCGTCGTTCCTGAAGTGAATTCCCCGCTATCCTCTACCTCCACAAGGATCACGTCGGGCTCCTGGGGCCGCAGAAAAGGAAATCGCCAAACAAGTGTATGGCGACAATGGCCCCAGGAACGGCCCCATCTGGATATCTTGACTTATTTGAATGGCTTCGTTAGTGTGGAATAAGAACCTTCGTAACACTTTAGCGTTTTGAAAGAAAGGCAGCCTCCGGCCCGGAGGGACGACCGTGAGGGTCTTTTTTCCAAAGGACGTAAAAGACGGCATCATTTCATAGAACGGCAGTGAGGTCTTTAAACTCGTTACGCAACAGCCCCATCGGAGGACGTCCCTATGAAGTGCCCTCTCCCTGCCTGGCACAACCTGTATTTAAAGCTAAGGGGGCGTTCCAGAGGCTGGGAAGAATTTGGATTACGTCCTTTGGAAAAAAGACCCTCGCGGTCCTCTTACTCCTCAGTGTTTTCAAAACGCTAAAGGGTTACGAACCTTTATAAACCAATAATTTAAAGGCCATGATTCCGTCTTTCTGGCAATGTAATAGGGCGCGGGCTATATTTTGCTTGAAAGAACCCATGAAATGTCCCTGAAAGTCATCATGGTTTTTGAATGGTATAGGAGGGGCCATTTTCATGAGGAAAGGGCAATGAGTCTCAGGACTAGGGTGCTTGTCTTTCTTGCCCTGTTGACAATCTGCTCGCCTGGTTTCCAAGCAAGATGCTGGGAAGCCCCCATGGCATCTGCCAAAAAGGATCAGTCGCAGAGCTTAAAGCAGGGAAAAGAAGCGGGGTTCAACGCGGGTGCCTGGCTTGTCTCTATTTTTCGTGACTACATTTCAGCGGTCGACAGTGACAGGTGCCCAAGTACCCCTTCCTGCTCTTCGTACAGTGTCATGGCATTCAGGAAGCATGGGTTTTTTGTGGGGTGGGTCATGACCGTTGATCGCCTCATACACGAAGCGGACGAGGGCTATGTATCCCCTCTTGCCCGCCAAGGCGGCAAGTACAAGGTAGTGGATCCTGTAGAGAATAATGATTTTTGGTGGTTTGACCCGCATGAGAATGACTTTCAATAAGGGTATACGGCTCTTTTTTGCAGGAGCAGTCTTTTTCTTGTTGAAGACATCTCCAGCGCTCCCGGGCCAGATCATAATTGACAGCGATGATCAATTTGAACTCGGCCGTGCCTGTATGGAGAAAGGTGAATATGCCAGGGCAGTGGTGGAATTTGAGAGGTTTATCTATTTCTTCCCCGACGCTTCAAAGGCCCCTATGGTCAGGTATCTTATCGGTATATGTTACCTGAAAGATGGCCGCTATGAGGAGGCCAGGGGGCGCTTCCTTGAGATCATAAGGAGCAGACCGGATACCTCCCTTGCGGGTAAGGCCCTTTTTATGTTGGGAGAATCCTATTACCATCAGGGGGATCAAAAGAAGGCCGAGTATTACTTTAGGCAGGTGACAGAAGAATACCCCAATCTGGAGTTGGAGAACCTTGCCCTTTACAGGCTTGGGTGGGCCAAGATGAGAGAGGACCGGTGGAGGGATGCCTCGGAAGTCTTTATGAAGGTGGGGAGGGGGAGCCCACTTTATGGATCATCCCAAGAGCTTGCGGTGGAGAGCCTCAAGGGAGAGGCATTACCTTACAAGGACCCCACATCCGCCGGGGTAATGGCGGGCATAATCCCGGGCCTCGGTCATGCCTATGTATCTCGCTACACGGATGCAGTGGTAGCCTTTTTGCTCAATGGTCTTTTCATATGGGCTGCGGTGGAGGCATTCAACAATAACAACACGGTGCTGGGGGGTATACTGACCTTTTTTGAGTTGGGCTGGTACACGGGGAATATTTACAGCGCGGTGAATGTTACCCACAAGTACAACCGTAAGGTCAGGGATGATTTCAGAAACAGCCTGAAAGATCGTTTCGATCTTCACCTTCTTAGCTCGAGAAAGGGCCCTATTGGTCTGGCCTTGACATTCAGCTTTTGAACACAAGGCCTCCGGGTCATTGCAGAAACGGCTCACCTCTGCTAGGCTCTAAACGGATTCTAGCTCCGTTTGTCCATAGCTTGAAAGGAGGTATGAAGAGATGAAAAGATTTTGTCTGTTGGCCTTGCTAGGCCTGTTCTTGTGTGGGTGTGGGGCAGCAGCCAAGCAATCAGAATTCTGGGATCATAGCACGATATACAGAAGCTGGTCTCACCTCAAATTTAGCTGGTGGGGGTACAAGAACCCAACAGTTGAAACGGGAAAGAAATCCCTTGAGGAGCACTGGTGGGGCATTCCCATAAAAGGCCCTTCTAAATAGTGCCTGAACGAAACCCCCGTTCAAGCAAAATCCGAATATCGAAATCCGAAACGAATTCGAATACCAAAATTCTAAATAACTAAACTCAATATCTTGAAAATATTACGTTTCGGTCAAGCACTAAATAGATCTGAGAAAGCAGGGCGGGGATTATTTATGGAAAGGCAACAGCTTATGTCGGCAAGGATACTAACTGTCATTCTTGGGGGGATGCTATTTCTCGGCGGTTGTGCTGTGCAAGAGTATCGAGTCTCAAAGATCCGCTACCAACACCCCAATTGGGATGATGCCACCGTCCGCAAGGTAGCCGATAGGAAGGTAGAAGCGGGCATGAGCAGCGAAATGGTGAGGACGGCCATCGGGATACCGGATTCCATTTCCAGGGACGGAGATGAAGACAAGTGGGGATATGCAATTCTGGTGGGTGACTATGAACCGCACAAGGAATTCGTCTATTTTGTCTACTTCAAGTATGATGTGGTGACGAGGACCGCCGGGGACAGGAGCAGGCTTTCATATCTTGCCTGGTATGAATAATCCCTCAATGACCTTTTATCCATCTCGCGGATGAAACCGCCCATCAAGAAAGGGCCTCTTTCACATCCATCCTGGCTGCCCTGTTCCCCCCTTCTCGTTTTCCGCCAGGCTCGGGCCACTTGTCTGCCGTTTCCCTCGAGTAGGCTAGGCCTTTCAAGGGCAAGGGCCGAATAACCATCCGGAATGTTACAGCAAAATGAACGGGAAGGGACTGACAGGGCAGATCGGATTCTTTTCAGCGACGATCCTGGTGGTGGCCAATATGGTGGGGACGGGAATATTTACGACCTCCGGTTTCATCATTGAGGAGCTTGGCAACCCCCAGACCATGCTTTTGTGCTGGCTTGTGGGAGGGGTCATCGCACTGTGTGGCGCCCTTTGCTACGGAGAGCTGAGCGCGATGTTTCCCAGGGCAGGAGGGGAATATGTATTCCTGCGGGAAAGCTTTGGTAGTTGGATGGGCTTCCTCTCCGGTTGGATCTCCTTGATAGTAGGGTTTTCTGCGCCCATTGCTGCCGTCTCTGTGGCATTTTCGACTTACCTCTTGCGCTCATTTTCTTTGTCCTCTGGTTCATGGATTCCACTCCCTATAATTGGGGTGGAGGTCGCTAGCGCATCCCTGCTGATTGGGCTGGGGGCCGGGATGATACTCACCTTTTCACTAATCCACTACTCCGGGCTCCTTATGGGAAGCAGGGTTCAAAATGGACTGACACTGTTCAAGGTCGTGCTGATTGTCATCTTCATCGTTGCCGGCCTATGCTCTGGTAACGGTTCTTCCGCCAATTTTGGAGGAGCCCTGGATCTCAAGGCTGTGTTTCAAGGCAAATTTGCGGTCTCGCTGATATTTATCTCATTTGCCTACAGCGGCTGGAATGCGGCCGCCTATCTGGGGAGTGAGATCAGAAAGGCCCACAGAAATATTCCCCTTGCCCTTATCACAGGTACGTGTATCGTTACCTTTATCTATCTTCTATTGAACGTGGTTTATATCTATGCCCTTTCTCCGGATAAGATGGCCGGGGTCTTGGAAGTTGGCGCAAGATCTGCCGTTCATCTCTTCGGCGAGTCTACCAGCCGTTATTTCAGCGGCGCCATTGCCCTCTGCCTTCTTTCTGTCTTGAGTGCTATGATCATGGCAGGCCCCAGAGTTTACTATGCTATGGCCAGAGACGGGATATTTTTTCGGGTATTCGGCCAAGTGAGCAAGGCCCACAGAACACCTTCCTATTCTGTTTTCTTGCAGTCAGGCATTGCAATTGTGATGGTTATTACCGCCTCCTTTGATAAACTGCTTCTCTATATCGGCTTTACACTGTCGTTGTTTGCCACCCTCGCTGTGGTGGGTATGATGGTGCTCAGGATCAAAAAACCAGGTCTGGATAGGGAATACAGGGCATTTGGATATCCTATAACACCCTTTCTTTTCATACTGGGCAACGCCTGGATCGTCTATTTCACCGTTAAGAGCAGGCCTGTGACCGCCCTATTTGGATCAGCAACTATTGCCATGGGGATCTTGGCTTACCTATTTTTTAGGAACAGGAGGAACCAGGGCAGGCCTTATGAAACCCACATTGCCCTGGGATAACCGCCAGATCGGAAAAAGGCCAAAATGACACTATCCGTCTATTCTTTACACGTACAGAAAAACATTTTGGGCTTACTATTTCTTCATTACATAAAGCCCTAAGGAGCGCGGTCTGCCTGATACTCGATACTCGAAACTTGAAACTTGAAAATATGTCGACATTTTTGATTCTTTTCGAGTTTCCAGTTTCAAATTTCCAGTTTCTCTCAGCAATAGCGACAGGACCTCTTTGAAGATCGTGTGCTAGACTACCCCAAAAACTTTTTCTTAAAGGCTATAGGAGGTAAAGGAATGGGTAAGATTGAAAGGGCAATAATCAGCGTGACAGACAAGAGCGGGATTGTGGATTTTGCTAAATCGCTTTCCAGGTTCAGGGTGGAGATCCTCTCCACAGGAGGGACAGCCAGGACACTCCGAGCGGGAGGGATTTCCGTAACCGACATTTCAGACTATACGGGCTTCCCCGAAATGATGGACGGGAGGGTGAAGACCCTCCACCCCAAGATCCACGGCGGACTCTTGGGCCTTCGTGCCAACCCGGAACATGTGAAGGTTATGAGAGAGCACGGGATCAAGGCAATTGATATGGTGGTCGTTAACCTATATGAATTCGAAAAAACAGTGGCCAGGGAAGGGGTGGGCCTGGATGAGGCCATTGAGAATATCGATATTGGAGGACCTTCGATGCTCAGGTCTTCCGCCAAGAACTTCAGGGATGTAACGGTCATAGTGGATCCGCAAGACTATGTGGTGGTCTTGGAAGAAATGGAGGCGAACAGGGGCGCAACCACACTCAAGACGCGTTTTAGACTGGCAAAGAAGGTTTTCCGATTGACCAGCCAATATGATAAGGCAATCAATGAATATCTGGACAAGGTCGAGATCTGAGATAGGGACTGGCGCCGCGGTCATAGCTAAGGCGGTAGGACATCACTTATCTGAGCGGAATGTCCTTTGCCTCTGATTATCTTCTCAGGGCAGGGCATGTTTTTGTGGACGTGGTGCCCTTTGTTTCTGCAATAGATGGCCTGGAAGGTCCTGCAACTCCCCGATCCGTCCAGGGAGTTATCTTCAGGCCAGGCCGCATATTCACAATTCAGGTCACAGAATCTCATGGGGGCGATACCACCATCAACTCTTCTCTGATTCCCTTTTCTTTATTGGGCATTCGCGGCCTCTGCTGTCATAATCGCTTGAATTTGAAGTCGTTTATCAGCCATCGCGATCCTCGCTTCACAAACTCAAAATAGCCCATGACCTCGGTCTCTGACCCAGAGTCGCCGCCAGACATACCCATTCGGCCATGAGGGCCCTGGCCGCTTCTTTCCACAGAATATGTCACCTCTGCCTTGGCCCTGCCCCCCTGGATGTCCAGCACCTTTGGCCTCTCAGCCTTGAACTTGAATCCACGGGCCTCCATCCCCCGGAGCTTTGCCTCAATTATCCTGGCAAAATTCTGCTTGGTGAGTGTGACCACCCCTTTCGGGGTCCTGGTCATGATTAGTGCGGTGTCAGTGAAAAGGGCCAGGAGGGCCTTCGAGTCTCTGTTATTCCACGCCTCTTCCCAGCCCTCGACAATCTTCTGGATCTCCTCCTCAGAGATCCCAACAGCTCCCGGCTTCAGCCCAAAATCTATTGAGAGGCCAGCGGTCTTGTTGGCCTGGACAAGCACCTTACCCTTCCAATCCGGGTAACCCTCCTTTTTTGCAACCACCCCCTGTTCTCCCACGGGCACATTGCCGACTATCAGGGCCTTACCGCTCTTGGTCTTGAAGTTGAGGCCCGCCAGCGTGAATACTGCTGCGTCCACATTGCTAGTAACGCTTACCTTGCCTGTGAGAGGCCTTTCGGCTACTATTTCGGGCCGCGGGGTCTCTTCCTCCCGTTCCAGTGCCCTGGCCTTGCCCTCAGCAGCAATCCTGGGGGCCGTCTCGGTCGATGACGGCCTGGCCACCAGTACAAAGTCTCCCTTGTCCAATTTGGGGTTGTTTATCTTGCCGTACTGGGGGTGTTGGGCCTTGCGAGAGTAATTGACCACCTTTTCCTGCAAGTAGGCGCCCAGTTCCTGGCCGGTTACATAACCGTCCTTGTTACGGTCGGCGTCAAGGTCGCGCACGCCCTGGACAAAAACGGTCTTAAAGAGAGACTTATCAGGGACTTTCTCATCCTCGGTTCCTGCAGTGAAGAATTGGCGGACAGGCTGGGCCACCTTCTCCTCAATAAATGGCGGAGGCTTGGCACGACTGAGCTGGAAGATCGCCCCGGAGAAGCAGGAGTCAAAGGCCATCAGGACATGCTTTGATTGGATGCGTCGGGCCACGGTCTCCATCTCTCGCATGCTTATGGCCCGCTCCATAAATCCCATTTCATCGCGGTCAGGGTCGGGTGCATCAACCGGCACGATATAGCCCAGTTTTGACCCATCCGCCTCGGCCAGGGTATGGCCATGGCCCGAAAACCAGATCAGAATGGCCTTATCCTTGTCCCGTCCTGGTCCGGTAATTACTGTGTTTAGGGCCTTGCGTAAAGAGGCCCAGTCAGGGTCTGATAGGAGGTCCACCTCCCACCCTATCTTTTTGAGCATCTCGGCAATCTCTCGGGCATCCTGGACCGGATTGGGTAGACTGGGCCATCCCTTTTGATAGGCCCCGCAACCGATCACTAGGGCGTAGTAACCGGAATAGAGGGGCAAGACCTTCGTCGTTCCATCGGCAGTCCGGGCCTCAACTTGAATCCCCTCTCGGCTGCGCATCTGCGTGCCCCCGAGTTCCCGGCTGTGAGTGCCCGCTGCGGTCATATCTTTTAGGGAAGATTTAAGGGTAGATGGGGTAAGGGGCCTTCCATTCAGGGTTACCGGACCCGGCCTCTCGAAGCTAATTATCCCAGGGCCTGTCGCACGGTAGGTATATTTGCCGTCTAGGGTTGAGAGTTCAAGCCTGCCCCCTGGCATTAGCCGGTATTCTTGACCCGGCTTCAGATAGTCGAATTCCTCCAAAGGCCTGCCGGCCGGATCGAGAAATCGTCCTCCAATCTCTGTTATCTGGAGTTCCTGCAAGTCCTGGCCCATAACGGCCGCCAGAAAGGGCCCCGCCGTGACGAGCAATATTGCCAGACAGATTGAGCTAAGAAAGATCTTCATGGCCCACCTCCTTTTTGGGGATATTAAGCCGTATGTAACCGTTCACGGGTTCAAAGGTTCAGGGGTTCAAGGTTCTTTTGCAAGACGTGTCTATGAGAGAAGCGACGATTTAATCAAATCCCAACCTGAAACCTGGCTTTTCTTTCCCATCAATCTGGGAAAAGCAGCATTTGTCCCAAGAACTTTGGGTTTGCTGAGTTGATTTGTCCCTAACCGTGAACCTCTGAACCCGGAACCTGTGAACGCCTACAGCCGTATAATACTACAAGTTGGGCAATCCTTAAAGCACCGCAAATATTTCAACAGCCTTGCTTTTTCCTTTGATTGGCGTATCAGGAAGCTGCTCCACACAGAACTCTTCTCCTATCCGGGCCAGAGTGGCTCCGCTGATAATTATCTCGGTCCCGAACTTCTTATTCAGTCCCTGAAGGCGAGAGGCCAGGTTCACAGTGTCGCCTACGAGTGAATAGGTTAGCCGGTCGCCGCCTCCAATATTGGCGGCCAGGACCTCGCCAGTATGGATCCCGATGCCATTTCTAAGCGGTGTATAGCCCTGGTGGGCGAGTCTCTGATTTACCACCCCAAGGCGCCTGCGCATATCCAGGCCGGCCTCTACGGCCAATTTGGCATGATCCCTAACCGGCACGGGCGCCCCGAATACAGCCTCGATTTCATCTCCAATGTACTGCAACACCAGGCCGCTATGTTCTCTTATGGCCTCAGCCATCTCTTTGAAATAGCTGTTCATAATCTTTACGACCTCTTTGGGTGGTGTTGCCTCTACCATGGGTGTGAAATCCCTCAGGTCAGAAAAAAGGACTGTCACCTCCTTGACTTCTCCATCCAGGGGAATCCGGCCGGATAGGATCTCGTCTCTTACCTCGCGGGAGATGTAACGGCCAAAGGTCTCCTTGACACTCAAGTAACCTTGGAAAAGACGGACCAAACCGGTCACCACAAGCCCCACAACTGCTGCTGAAGGCCTTAGGACGAGCCCTGAAGCCAGACTGCCTACCATCAATGCAGCAAGTCCTGCCAGCATCAGAATCCCTGTTATTATTACCTTGCGCTGGGAGGCCTTTTGGCACAGTATAGACATTAAGAATACCGCCAAAGCGGCCGGTCCTAAGACCGAATAGGGCCAGGCAGGGGCCGAAAGGACCTTGCCGCTCCTCAGGGCCTCTACAATACGGGCATGAAATACGGCCCCGGCCTCCTCCTTTTTCGATGCCGGAGACTGGTGCCTGTCTTCAAATTCAAACCCGACCCCAATAATGACAGTCTTGCCACTGAAAATGGACGGATCGGTCTCCAGTGCTTCACCAAAGCTCAGGGTCCGCATCCTTGAAGGGTTGCGCCAATCGGGCATAATCTCCCCAGGGGGCCTTCCCTTGAGCCCAGAGAGGAGCCATGAAAATGAGTAAAGATCCCTTCCTCCCTCGCTTGTGGGCAGGGCAAGGGCCTGTCTGCGGCACACCCCATCGGGATCTGGAGTGAGATTGAGGTAGCCATATCCATCCGGCCCTAAGATCTTTTGATAGAGAATGAAGGGCTCCTGTACACGACCGTTAGGGGCAATGGCGTAACCCGAGACCAGTCGGCAGGACTTTGATATCCGTTTCAGTCCCTTGAATACCTGTCTATCATGATCTTTGACGATCCTAGCCAGGGGGAACTGGGGTAAAATCATGTCCAGGCCGATGGCCTCAGGTCTGGCAGTCTCGATCTTTTCCAACAATGGAATAAGGGTGGTGCCCCATAGGGCCATGGGTGTTCCGGCGGCTGAATAGTCCTTTTCGCCGATGAGGATAATCACCGGATCATCAACACTGCGAGGTGATCCGAGGAGTGGCGCCACGGTATCCAGGAAAAGCCCGTCTGCACGCTGCCCGAATTGGGTGCCGGAGAAGCCAAGTCCCAGTGCCAAGGCAAAGGCCCCGGTCAGAAGGCTCAGACAGCGATCTCTCCAGTTTTTTGCGATAAGGGCCAATCTTCATCCTAAATGAATAGGTCTTTTTGTCAGGCCAAATCCCGCGATTCGTGCGAAAATGACGGGGAACTATACCATAAAAGGGGCCGTCTTCTTTCGCGACATCGAGATTTCACGCTGCTAGGATAGGGTATTTTATCAATGAGCCACGATTTTTTTGTAACATCGGCTTTTAATCAAAAATATGGGAAACACGTGGATCTGTCAAGCGAGCGCCTGTCTGATCTCTATCACTGCATCATCGCCTCGCAAACCCCCGTCCCCTATGACAGGTATAGCTATCATAGTATGTTGATCAACTTATTGATTCTATTACCATAAGTTGGTACGTTTAAGAACACAAGGAGAAAGCTAAGGCTTCTGACATTGGGAGGTGCTTCCGCTCTGTCCTTTCGGCTGTCTTGACTGTCGCCAGGATAGAGTGACCTCTTTGACGTCTAATTTGCCTGGAATTTGAAGCTAATTGGCGAGGGTGCCGGAGTACAGAGGGATATATATAACGACGGACAAATTTTTTTGTTGATGAGTTCTTTGCAGCCATGTATAAGGTCTCTAATTAAGCGACGGGAGAGAGTATTTCGGGCTTCAGCGGTGCAAGGCGTTGCACCTGGACTCGCTAAAACTCGCTGGTGAGCTCTTGGTCGTTAGGGGAGTTATCTGAAATCTAGTAGGAGGTAAGCGGATGTCAAGTGCGACGCTATTTCATGCCCTGAAGGATGGTCGACTGATCTTCTTAAGAGAGTTTTTGAAACATCCTGTTCAGCTCGGGACGTTCGTCCAGAGCTCTCGCTTCCTTGAGCACCGAGTTGTGGAGGCCGCGGATGTAGGTTCAGCCAGGACCATAGTGGAGCTTGGACCTGGCACTGGAGGCACGACACTGGCTATTCTGCGTGCTATGACGAACCATGCCAGGCTTTTAAGCATCGAAATCAATCCCAGTTTTCACGCCTTCCTGAGCCGGTTAGAAGACGATCGACTAATCGCTCACCTCGGCAATGCCCTGAGGCTCAATGAAATCATTTCAATGTACGGGCTAGAGCCCCCAGAGGTCGTGGTTTCTGGTATCCCCTTTTCGACCATGAGCTACGCTGCAGGATCTCAAATTGTCCAGACCATCTTTGAAGCACTTGCCCCAAAAGGACGCCTGGTGGCGTACCAGGTAAATAAGCGAATTGCCTCCCTGTGCCGCCCCATCCTGGGAGAGGGGCGGGTGAAAGTAGAGTTTTTCAACATACCGCCGCAGAGGGTTTACCGGTGGGATAAGAATAGTAGCTAGCATTTCGGAGCAATAACGGCCTGACCATGGAAAATCTGAAGGTTGGTGCATTTATGTTTGAAGACTGTCAGCATCTACGAGATATTTTGGATGCTCAGCTTGACATCATAGAGCGTCATATTGATCGGCACAAATGGTTTCAGCAGATAGAAAATAGAGAGGAGGCTATTTCTGACTTTATTGAAAAATATGGATTTATAATGAGAGAATTCTTTTGCTCTCGCATATGCGAGGACAGATTCGATTGCCGTTTCGCACAGGAGTTTAATCCAAGGTAGGCATAAGAACTTGGCCCTGTTTTTGCGTTCAGTGTTATGAGAGCCATGTTCGCCCTTTGAAATCTTCCTTCCGCAGGCCCAATCGTTTCATCTTGTTGTATAAACCCCGATTACTTCCCCATCCTGAACCTGACACGGCCTTCACTGCAGGAGAGACCCTATACCCTGCAAGCACTCTTGGGTGGTCCCCCTTTTTTTAAGGCCGGATATAAGGTAATATCCTTAGCTCTTTTGTCACAAAGGCACGAAGACACGAACTTCAACCATGGGTCAAGATCAACCAACAAAATCATTTGTAATCCCAGAATGAAAGGTTACGGGTGTAAGAGTTCAGGAGGGAGGGGATAGGAAATGGTGCCAAGGCGATTTAGCAAGGTCTTTTACGTGTTTGTTTCAATCTTTCTTGTGTGTCTCTTTGTCACCACAAGGGCATACACTCAGGAGAGAGAAGATGTCTCGGCAAAAGATCTTCAAGAGATAGTAAGCCTAATTGAAGATCCACAAAGACGTGAGGGCTTTGTCAAGGATCTTAGGAATCTCATCCGTGTTCGAGAGGCCACAAAAAAGGGGGCGGAGCCCTCAAGCGTAGGGGCGAAGAGACAGGCACTCTTCATTGAAGATCTATTCGCCGAATTTGAAACCCTCTCTGGCCGGATCGTAGCGGCGGCAAGTAGCTCCATTGCCTGGGTTTCCAAATTGCCCGAAGCCCTTGGCAGGACCAAGACATTTCTCGTTCAACCTGAGAGCCGAAACAGACTCCTGAAACTCATGGGCAACATCCTATTAAGCATCATTATTGCCATGGTTATAAGGCTCATCCTAAGAAGACGCCTATCCAGATCATGGGAAAATGGTGAAAGCCTCGGATCCAAACTCTCTCTCGGGTCTTTGCGGTTGATTCTGACTATGATTCCCTATGGAGCCGTCCTAGTTTCCCTCTTTGTCCTGTTCCATTTTTTTCCGTCCTTCCCCACTGGCCACTCCCTGAGCATCCTGTTCTTTACAATCCTGTTTTTTTATCGCTTATCCATTGAGGTTTTTGGCGCCTTGGTGTCACCCGATAACGCGTCCATGCGGATCATCCCTTCTAGCGACGATAACGCCAACTACGTATGGGTCTGGTTTCTTCGATTTGCGCACTACACGGCCTTCTATATATTAATCACCAGGGTCCTATTGGTCACAGGGGTTGCCCCCGAAATCTATTCATTTATTCGTGGGTTACTCCTCATCGTATTTCCTATGATGATAAGCATCCTGATCATGCAGGTAGCGAGAGAAATCAACGTGAAATACGAAGGCGCCACCAAAAACCATGGTGGTGATGAAGGTGAGAAAAGAGGATCTAGAACCTTCATGAGACCCATTTTTCGATACTGGCCCTTACTCGGGGGTGCCTATTCATGGATCATTTTCGTCTTCCTTATAACCCAAAACGATAAGGGGTTTTATTATCTCTTTGAAGGGACGTTGTGGACAGCCGTAACAATTCTAGCCCTACTCGTGTCGTTAAGACTCCTGCACTCGGCATTCGAGAAGTTCTTTGCAGTAAATCAAAGAGTGAAGGTGCGATTTCCGGGACTGGAAGAGAGGACAAACCGCTATATTGTAATTCTCAGAAGGGTTTTCAGGGCAACTCTGATTATTATAGGTCTGGGGGTTACTGCACATATCTGGGGTATGCCAATCGTATCTATGGTCGCATCTAAGACAGGGTCCCTCATCATTCTCAGGGCCGTAGCCATTATAATAGCCGCAGGCGTTGTTCTGGCGGTTATGGAGACCAGTCAATTTGTAAGTGAGTATTTCCTGAAACAAAGGAAAAAGAAGAAGGTCACCCAAAAGGCAAAGACCTTACTCCCTGTTGCTAATACGGCAATAAAAATAGGTGCCGGCTTCATTGGTGGCATCGTTATCCTCGATCAGTTAGGGGTCGACACAACCCCTATACTGGCCGGAGCCGGTATCGTCGGTTTGGCGGTGGGTTTCGGCTCACAAACGCTTGTGAAAGACCTCATCAATGGCCTGTTCATGCTGTTTGAAGAGAGTGTTAGGGTCGGGGACTTCGTAGATCTTGGAAAGAATTCGGGGATCGTTGAGGCAATCGGTCTCCGGACGGTTAGACTGAGGGATCTTTCAGGAAATGTCCACGTTGTTCCCAACAGCTCAATAGATGCGGTGACGAATATGAGCAAGGAATTCTCCAGGGCCGTTATTGATGTGGGGGTGGCCTATAGAGAAGATGTTGATGAGGTTATCGAGGTTCTAAAAGAAATTGGGGAAGAAATGCGAAACGATGCAGAATATGGAAAGAGCATACTGGAGCCGATGGAGGTATTCGGCCTGCAGAGCTTCGATGATTCAGCCGTTATCATCAGGGTGCGGTTGACCACAAAACCCCTCAAGCAGTGGGGAATTAAGAGGGAGTTTAATAAGAGGGTAAAAAAGAAATTCGATCAGCTCGGGATTGAAATCCCCTTTCCCCATAGGACAATCTATATGGGAGAGCCAAAGAAGGGCGCTGCCCCGCCGATACATGTCCAGGTAGGAGCAGGCAAGGTGGATCCTGTTTAGCCGGATGCATATCCTCTGTCACCGACGGCTAAGGCCGCCGGAGGAAAGCATCTCCTGGAGGTCTGAACTCAGTTTATAAAGATCATCCAGGCGATCCACACTGGCGGCCTGCACACGGCGATGGATTTCCGTTTGAAGATCATTAAGCTCCGTAAAGCGGTAGTAGGCCTGCGCTGTTATTGCGAATCCCTCAGGGACCTTCAAGTGGATTCGGTTTTTGATCTCCCCGAGGTCTGCCATCTTGCTGCCCCCCTGACCTGCAAGATGACTCCCTACCTCGCTAATGGGGATGGTAAGCGGGCCTCCAGCGGGTACGTCCCCAGAGGAAAGGAGGGCCTCGACCTTTTCCTGATACGAAGTCTTGAACTGGTAAAGGATGATGCTGCTGAAGAGGCACGTCTTTTTCATCGGGTAGATCCAAGTCCAGTATCAGGAGATGAATAGGTTCAGGGCTTCGCAGATGATTGTACTTGCAAAACGGTTCATGCACGAATCAAAGACCTTGTCTTCTTTTGATGAGGTGAGGGTCTGACGTACCCATTCCTTCACTACCTGATGCCGGTCCTCGTCCAGGGGCTTTTTGGCCTGCCTCTCAACACCTATGCTCTGGGCAATGTCATCAGGCCCAAGGGGGCCGCCGCGGTTAAATATCAACGACTTCTGTAAGGTGTTTGCGAGCTCCCGGACATTTCCCGGCCATGAGTAGCTGTTGAGCATATCCATGGCATCCCTGGTGATCCCCGGGTTGTCGATGCCCGTTTCTTCTGCGTGCCTCAAAAGAAAATACTCAATAAGCTGAGGGATATCCCCAGGCCTCCCTCTAAGGGGAGGAAGCCATATGGTGACCACCTTAAGACGGTAGTAGAGGTCTTCACGGAAGCGGCCTTGTGCGAGGGCAGCCTCCAGGTCACGGTTAGTGGCGGCAATTATTCTGACATCTACAGAGATAGTATCACGGCCCCCCAGACGTTCAATACTCTTTTCCTGGAGAAGCCTCAATATCTTGGCCTGAATGCTGGACGGCGTATCCCCGATCTCGTCCAGAAAGACGGTGCCACCATGGGCCTGTTCAATCTTACCCACCCGGCGATGGGTCGCGCCGGTAAAGGAACCCTTTTCGTACCCGAACAGCTCGCTTTCAAGCAGGGTTTCGGGGATCGCCACGCAGTTGATCACAAGAAAAGGCTTGTTTGCCCTGAGGCTGTGTTGATATATGGCACGGGCCACCAGTTCCTTCCCTGTGCCTGATTCACCACGGATGAGGACCGTGGCGCCGGTAGGAGAAACCCGGCCGATGGCCTTATAGACATCCTGCATGGCCTTGCTTCGACCTATTAGCGCCTCCTTGGAGGCCTCATGGGGCATTCCGTCCATATCCACCGGCGAGCGCATAAAACGTCCGGCTTCGAGGGCCTGGCCTATTACGACCAACATGTCTGGGATTTCAAAGGGCTTGAGTATGTAATCGAATGCCCCCATTTTCGTTGCCTCTATTGCAGTCTCCGTAGTGCCGTAAGCGGTCATGATCACCACGGGAAGCTTCGGTTCAATCTCGTGAATGGCCTCAAAGGTCTCAAGTCCGTTCATCCCTGGCAATCGCATGTCCAAGATAACCAGATCAGGCACATTTTTACGCACAATGTTCAGGCCTTCCTCGCCGGAGGCAGCGCTTTCGACTGTAAAACCCTCTTCTGTCAGCAGCTTATCGAAGCTCTTGCGCAACTGGTCGTCGTCATCAATTATCAGGACCGTGCTCAACGTTTGACTCCTTTGCTGGAAGGGTGATAATAAATGTGGTACCTTCGCCCTCTTTGGATATAAGATTGACCCTGCCACCGTGCTCTTCAATGATTCGCGCGACAATACTTAGACCCAGGCCTGTGCCCTCCTCTTTGGTGGTAAAGAATGGCTGAAAGACCTTACTTAGTATCGATTCGGGCATCCCCGGGCCACTATCCGAGACTCGAATCACAACTACCTTGCCCAAAGGCTCCACAAAATCCACATCCTCTCGGACCACGATCGATCCGCCACCTTTCATGGCCTCGCAGGCATTGACTACGAGGTTAACAAAGACCTCCTTCAACTGCTCCGGATCGACTTCAATCTCGGGCAGCCTTGTATTGCGCTCAACACTGATATCCACATCGTATGAGCGGAGGCGATGCTGCAACAGCTGAATGGCCAGGTCAACTACCTCAGAGGGACTGACCATCTGGATCTTGAGCTTGGGCGGCCGGGAGAACTCGAGAAAATTCTGGACAATGGTGTCTATGTGACGAATCTCCTCTGAGATAACTTCAAAGTCATCCTCCTGAGGATCTGAGAGGCTGAGGGTCCGGCTCAAAGAAAATAAACGCATCTTCACTGAGGTCAGGGGATTACGAATACTATGGGCCATCCCGGCGGCCAATTTGCCCACCAGGACCATCTTCTCTGCCTGAAGGAGGGACTCGCGACTCTTTTCCAGTTCAACCTGGGTAAGATCCACATCTTCCAGCAAACCGCGAACACTTTGACTAAGTGCCTTGACCTCATCCCCTGAGCGGCTGGAACTACCCTCCCGATCTGCCTCTACAACCAGTTGCCTCAGTGGCCCCAGGATATGGTGTACCAGCACAAAGGCCAGAAGGACACCCAGGGTAAGGACGATTATGACAGCGGTAAGTGCAATTGCCCTGAGCCTTCTTGCCTGGGAATGGCTTTCATAACCCGCTGCATTGATCAGATCACGATGGAGGCCTTTATATGCCTCGCAGCGGTCAAGTATCTTGAAGAAGCGGTCGCGCACCTCCCTGTGGAGCCTTGATCCGGCCTCGCGTTCCGTCGATTTATAATGTTCAATCACCTGATCCTTGAGGGCAATGTAATCATTATAATCAGCTTCTATACTGTCTATGGCCTTCTTCTGCTCCTGGTTCTCTGCCAGGGAACGTACGTCTCTGAGCCGCTCCTTGAAGATCTGACGATACTCGCCGAGCTGCCTCAACCAATCCGGGTCACCGTCCAGGTAGAAATAGGAGACAAATCCCTTCTGATTAACCAGGGCGTTTTCGAGACCTGCTGCAGCCTGAAAGGCAGCCACATTTTTGCCGACGACCTGGGTCAACAGGCCTTGCATCTGGTATGTATACCATATCATTACCACCCCGCCTGCCAGGGTGATAAAGACCAGTGCAATCAAGATCAGGTAAATGCGGAGACGCAGGCTTATCTTCTTCCACATGTTCGAGGTGCCTCTTAACCTGATGCAGGAGGAATATTCAAGGAATCATAACCGGAGTTATTAGTGCCACTCATACTTGCACACGGATTGGCGGGTTTTAGAGGAATTTCGGGGACCTTACTCCAGGCCATGCATAGACAATGCCTCTTTGACCCTGGCCTCTCTGATCTTCTCTTCATGGTCACGCTTCTTCTTGGCGGCCTCCTTCACCTTGCCCAGGAGTTGATCAATAAAACCCAACCCAACTACCATATAGAAGTGTCAGCTTTTTTTACAAAATGTAAAATTGTCTATACCCTTCCCTACTGGGCGGCGCTTCGCATGGCCTGCCCGGCCGTCTCAAGGATTCCCTCAGGAAAGCCGATGATGTTATATACCAGCAGGAATTCGATGACCCAGATCACTCCGAGGGAAAGGACCCATAGGATAAAGCCGTACTTCACAAAATCCATAGGATGAATTATCTTTTCGCCTGTATCTGGATAGATCCCCAGGCCATAGACTATGGCGTTGTTCGGGGTCCCCACAATCAGGAAATGGGCAAAAGAGGTGGCAAAGGCCACAGCCAGACCCACGGCCCACGGCTCCCAGGCCACACCCGTCATGATCCCCATGGGGATTACGATGGGCCCCCAAGCCCGAGCTCTTCCCCGCCCACGATCCACAGGACCAGAATCAGGAGGAGCATGCCAAAGGTAATGTACTCTGGGTAGGTCATCTTTCCCATCCTTTGGGTCTCCTCTTTGATGGCTGCCAGTCCAGGGGTCAGATCCTTGGTCTTGATCTTCCTGCCGAAAAGGACAAGCATGTACACGGCCACGATTACCCCTAATATCGGGACAATCGGCATCCCGTACTTCATCCATGTAAAGAAGTCCATCGGCACCTTGTACTCACTCCAGAATCCCATCATGATGACGTTGCGCCCCCCGGCGGCCGGCGAGCCAACGCCTCCCACATTAAGGGAATAACAGAGGGCAAAGAGCAGGAACTTGGCCAGTGCCGGATCATGTTCGATCCGGCCCCCTTTGCTCCTGGCTGATACGGCGCCGAAATAGACCGCCGCCATGACCGGGGTCATAAAGGCACACATGGCATGAGCGGAGATAAATGATCCTACAATGGCCATGCTGATGCACAGGACAAAGACAGGGACCAGAAAGCCCTTGGTCCAACCAAGGAGCCAACTGGCCAACCTCTTATGTAGGCCCACATCGACAACCGCTACACCCATGGCCAAGACCCCCAGAAGGAACATGGGGGCATCGCCCGCGAATGTCTGGCCGATCATGGCACGGGGCAGAAGGTGCAGAAAGTAGGCCAGGATAGGCATCAAGATACCGGTCAACCCGATCGGGATCGCCTCTGTGGCAAAGAAGATGACCGCCATGGGGATGATGCCGAGGACCAGCTTGGTCTTGTGGGCTGCTTCCTGTACGCTGTGGGCCACCTCCCACTCCATCATTCGTTTGGCAAAGCCATATTTCTCCACGGTCACAACCATGCTCTCCGGGGTAGGCAAGACAAAGGCAATAAGGACAAAAATACCGGCTCCAATGCAGATCCACAATAGCTTGCTGGCCAGGATCCCACCCCCTCCTGCCTTATTTTCTAATTCATGGCTCATACGGAAAGGCCTCCTTTTCTCCCTAATTTCTTATTCGGCATATTTCAGGGCTAGGCCCGATGTCAAAGAACACAAGTCTTCATGATCGCAAAGACCTCAGCAAACACATCCGTAAGCCGCAATATCCCAACAATTCTTTTCTGCCTGGTCACAAGAAGAGAGTGGTGGTGGCCCATAACCAGCTGGTTTATTGCCTCGTCCAACGTGGCGCTTTCTTCGATGTATTCGTCTTCGGTAGGGGTATACATGAAGTCCTTCACCTTATAGCTCGCCGCTTTGGTGCAGATATCTCTCAGAGGGGTATCCCAAAGACTCTGCTGTTGCAGCAAGGTCCTCAGGAATTGGGGGCTAAAACCGGCACGGGATAGCCTACCCGGGTCTCCCAGGTCTCTATACTTTGGCTCCAAGGCCTTGAGCACATCTAGCTGACTCACCTTTCCCACGATTATCTTATTCTCGTCAAATACCAAGATCGCCCTGTGGAGATACTTGTACCGGGTCCGGTCCAACCTGTTTTGGGCCTCTTCCAGTGCCACCACTGCCTCGAACAAGGTTACCTCCTGAGAAACCGTAGCATATTCCTCCAGGGGCACCATCAAATCCTTTACTGATATCTGTTTCATGTTACCCCCCATATCCCTTTAAATCATAAATAACCCACCGGTTATACCGGTGAGAAATGCAAAGGCTATGCCGTTTAGGGCGATTATTATGACGAGTTTAAAATCCGAAATCCGAAACAAATTCAAAATTCGAATATCCCAATGACAAAGACAGTTCCTCCAGGTTAGGGAATCGCAATGATGGATTGGATAGTGAGGATTTGGCCATTTGAATTTTGGTCATTCGATATTGTTTCGAATTTCGGATTTAGAGATTCGGA
>CAYVMN010000069.1:0-20586 GCA_964452575.1 uncultured Desulfobacteraceae bacterium
GGTCACGTTTTCAGGGCTTATTGAGGAGATTGGGGAAGACCCGGAGACGTTCAGCGAGATCGTCAGCGATCGTATGGTAAAGGAGCTGACACCGGCTGGAATCCTGGCCGGATTGGGAACCATTGCGGCAGCCTCTCTCAATCTATCGACCTCTATAGTCACTTCGGTCCCGATCTTGTCAAGCCTAGCTGGATATGGTCTGGTCAAGGGATTAAAGGGGATTCTTGAGGCAAACAACTTTGAATGTACGGAGAAAAATGGGCGTTGGGAGATAACACAAACAATACCATCGAAGGACATGCGTCCTGCGGGGGAGGAAAAGGAAATGACAGAAAAAAAGGACAAAGATGAAAAAGACGGTGCTGTGAGCTTTGATTTCGGCCTTGGAGGCCTCTTCAAAGGTCTGGGAAACCTCATCGATTCTGCCACGAAACTGGCTGAAAAAGGGGAAGAACTGTCCAGGACAGGAGAAATCGATTTCAGTGGCCTGGAAAAAATCAAGGGTCTCAAGGACTTGAAGGGGGTCTACGGGGTAAGGATCCGCACCTTGGCAGATGGGAGACCCTCGGTTCAGCCATTTGGAAACATCAAGCGAACACCCAAAGGTCCGGGAGTGGAGGAAGTGCGTGAACCCATAGTAGATGTGTTTGACGAAGACGACGAAATCCATGTTGTTGCAGAGATGCCGGGCGTCGACGAAAAGGACATCAGAGTGGGAATAAACGGGGATATCTTGAATATCGAGGCCCAAGGACAAGGCAGGAAATACGAAAAAGAGATCCTCCTTTCGAGACAGGCCAAGGGCGAGGATATGAAGTGGTCCTACAAGAACGGAATATTGGAAATAAAGATTGCTGCCGCCAGGGATTAGTCGCAAGACATCGGGCCTAAGGAATCCAGCTGATGGTTCGCGGGTTCAGAGGTTCGGGGTTCAGGATTAACCTTACCCCCACTCCGCATTCCGCGTTCCGCACTCTGCATTCCACACTCCCCACTCCTCATCCCACGGTTATGGCACATCTGCCCCAATTGGGGTTGCTGTGCCATACATTCCTCTCATCAACTTGTGGGCGCTCAGGTCCTAAATCTGAATGGCACAATGGATGAGCACCCCACCGCCTTAGGCCCAAATATCTAGTAACGATTTGAAATTTAATAGTTTTTCAAAATCTCAACCCCACCTTTAAACAAGTCCTACCGAACATTGTTATATGCATTCTGCACGGAGAATAGAGCAATCTTCCCTGGCACAAAAGATGCAAACATTTAAACGGGTTATTGTGTTCAGATTCGAGAATCCAGGGTTTCTGTGCTCGTTGCTATAGGATTGAAGATTGACGGAGGACGGGCTCCCCGCTCTTACTGGGGTTTCTCAGATCTTGGGGTGAGGAGTGAACTGTAATGAACGTACTCGTAGCTGATGATGAAAAAGATCAATTGGAAATCGTGGGAAGAATGTTGAGGAGCAAAGGGAACAAGGTTCTTGGAGTTTTAAGCTCAGAAGAGGCCCTCAAAAAGCTGGATAGCAATGAGACTAAGATTGATGTGGTCCTGACTGACTATGCCATGCCAGGGATGGACGGGATGGAACTGTTAAGAAAGATACGCGAAAAAAACGCATCTTTGCCAGTGGTTATGATGACAGGTTACGGGGAAAAGGATCTTGTTATTGATGCCTTACGGAACCGTTGTGATGGTTTTATCGAAAAACCCTTCAGCGTGGATCAGATACACGAGGAAATTAAAAGGGCCAAGGCAAACCAGGCGATAAAATCGCTCATGGATAAAACAGGATTAGATGTTTACAAAGAATTGGAGGACATAACTTTTCGATCTTATGCCATGTATGTTGAAGGTAAGCTACTCACTGTTGGCCTTAATATGGATGAACTGGCCGGTATGACCGCCGACATGTTTGTGGAACTCATGCGGGTCGAGTTGGGATATCTGATGCTGTTGGATGAAAGCTCCCGGGAATTGACCATTAAAGCGGTCAAGGGCCTAAAGCGAAACCATATCAAAAAGGGGAGCAGCATTAGAATAGAAAAGCCCATTAAGGAATGGATCGTTAATTGGAACAAGCCCATCCTACTTTCGGAATTGGATGAATTGCCCGTAAAAGACTTCTTTCGCGGCATAGCAGAAGAGACCGGATATGAGATTGTCCTCTCTATTCCATTGTTGTCAAAAGACAAGTTTATTGGTCTGGTCAACCTTGGTGAGAGAGAATCTAAAGACCGGTTTAGTCAGACAGACCTTCAGCATCTATTTACCATGTCCTGGCATGTGGCGGTTTCCATAGAGAACGCAAAGCTATACCAGGGATTGTATAGAAGCTATTTGAGCACTGTAAGCGCCCTGGCAGAGGCCATAGAATCAAAAGACCCTTACACGCGCGGTCATTCTGACCGTGTATCAAGGTTCGCCACCTCCATAGCGGAAGCCATGAATTTTTCAAGACGGGAAATTGAAGCTGTCCGGGTTGCAGGCATCCTGCACGATGTAGGCAAGATCGGGATTCCGGAAGGTCTTCTCTTGAAATTTGCACCTCTGACAAAAGCTGAATTTGAGGTTATTAAGGAACATAGCTCCATTAGCATAAAGATAATCGAAAAGGCCGAGTTTCCCTGGGATATAAGATCATTAGCCCGCCATCATCACGAGCGATATGATGGAGGCGGTTATCCGGACGGCCTCAAGAGAGATGATATCCCGCTTGGGGCCCGGATTCTGGCCGTGGCCGACACCTATGAGGCCTTATTGGCAGACAGGCCTTACCGCAAAGGCTTCCCCAAAGAAAAGGCCCTTGACATAATCAAAGAGGTTGGCGGCACCCAACTTGACCCTGAAATTGTAGCGGTATTCCTGGAGCTGGTGGAAAAGGGGGAGATTGAGTAGGGATCGGGGATTTATGATTGTTGATTGTTGATTGATGATCGAAGGGAATGAGGGTTTGGATCCAGGGGAGTTGAAAAAGAGAACAAAGGAGTTTGCGCATCGTTGTGTCAAACTTGCTCTTGCATTACCAAAGAATGTGCTGGGCGCCCACCTGAGGGAACAGTTAATCCGATGTTCCATATCCGTTGCTTCGAATTATAGAGCGAGTCTTCATGCTCAATCAAAAGCCACCTTCATAGCTAAAATAGGTATCGTGATTGAAGAAGCCGACGAGTCTGAATTTTGGTTGGAATTCATTATGGATGAAGAATTGATGAAAAGAGAAAAGGCTCTGCCTCTTTTCAACGAAGCGCACGAATTGGCATCGATCTTCACCACGACAAGAAGAACCGCTCAAAAGAAAGGATAAACCCAATCAACAATCAACAATCAACAATCAACAATCCAAATGATTCGGGCTTCCTCGCCCTCCAGAAAAGGATATTTACGGAAAAGGGATTGGATCTCAGCCAGTACAGGGAAAAGTGCCTGAAGCGGAGAATCCATGTGAGACTTAGGGCAACCGGTGCCTCTAGCTACCTGGAGTACCTAAACGTCCTGAAAAGGAACCCTTCGGAATACGGGAGGCTTCTGGATGCCCTTACCATCAATGTGACCAGTTTTTTCAGGGACAAGAGCGCTTACAGGGTAATCGAGGAAACGGTCATCCCGGGATTGCTCATGGAAAAGAAAAATAAGGGCAAAAGGGTCATTCGGATCTGGAGCGCGGGGTGTGCCAGCGGGGAAGAGGCCTATTCCATGGCCATTTTGTTCCACAAGGCATTAGGGCAAAGGATCGGAGACTTTCTCATATCCATCCATGCCACGGATATCGACGAAAAGGTCTTGGAAAAGGCCAAAAGGGCCGAGTACGAAACTATTGCCCTCTCGGGGATTGAGAGAAACATACTCATGGAATATTTTAACTGCAACCAGAGGTATTATTTAAAAGATGAGATAAAGAGGATGGTCAAGTTCAAGCGCCATGACCTCATTTCCGAAATCCCCCTTGGCTATCTCGATATCATTCTGTGCAGAAACGTGCTGATATACTTTTCAAGGGATTTGCAGGGAAAGCTGTTTGAACAGTTCTATAAAGTCCTAAATCGCGGCGGCTACCTGATACTGGGGAAGATCGAAAGCCTGTTTGGCGAGTGGGGGCATCTCTTTCAGCCGGTGAGCATCAAGGAGCGGATATACAGGAAGAGCGGAAACAAATAACGGATAACAGATAACTCATGGTTGACCGTTATCGCCCAATGGAGAAAGGAGGGGATAAGATGAGAATGACGATTGGCAAAAAATTATCTTTGGGTTTTGGGGTTTTAGTACTACTTTTGGTTATTTTTGGCATTGTGGTGCTAATCAATATAACTGATATGGACAGGCAATTTGAATTTGTTGTTACGCGTGATGCATCGGTTCGTACCAATGCCAAGGAGCTTCTAGAACTCGTCGTGGATATGGAGACCGGGCTGAGAGGTTTCTGTATTACCCACAAAGACGAGTTCCTGGAGCCCTATAATAAAGCCATTCACAGATTTAGGGAGTTGATTGAAGAAGAAAAGAAGCTGGTGAGCGACGACCCCGGCCAGGTAAAGGCATTAGAGAAAATCGAAAGTTTAGTTAATGAATGGCAGGAGAAGACGGCTAAACCCGAGATTGCCATGGCCAGAAAAGTTGCTAAAGGTACTATTCATGCCGATTACCTCCAGGGTGTTTTGGCAAAGGGTGTGGGTCAAGGGATAATGGATGGAATGCGCAGAATAATGGACGAGATGATAAAAGACTTCAGAACAGACGGGAACATCAAAGGCGAATTCTTGACTGAAGCGATAGCCAAGGCCATGGTTGATCAGGAGACCGGGGAGCGGGGGTTTTTAATCACAGGGAAAGAGGAATTCTTAGAGCCCTACGAAATAGGAAAGAAGCACCTGGAGGAAGAGCTTAAGGCTCTAAGGACACTGGTTTCAAATGCCCATGATCGACCGGCCACTTTTAATGACCTGGACGCATTGGAGAAGTTGGCGAATAAATGGCTCAAAGAGATTGGTGAACCGGGGATTGAATTGCGGCGTCAGGTGAATCTGGGACAAAAGACAAATCAGGATATTGAAAATTTTGTCATCAAGGGAGTCGGCAAGGCAACTCTGGATGAGATGCGCGAAATTATGGACCGTATGAAAGATCGATTTGTAAAGGCTGAAAACGAAAGAGGGCAGAGATTGCTGGTTCAGATCGCCAAGGATATGGTGGATCAGGAAACCGGGCTACGGGGGTTTATGCTCACCGGCAGGGATGAGTTTTTTGAACCTTACACAAGTGGACAAAAGCTGTTCAAAGAGAACGTTAATGAATTACGTAAGCTCAATTCCAATACCTATGACGTCCCCTCCATGAAACTGAGTATTGATAGATTAGAAAGACTTGCAGGGGAGTGGCACGAAAAGGCGGCCAGGCCTCAAATCGCTGCCCGACGTGAGATGAACAAGCATCCAGAGACCATCAAGGATGTGGCGACCATGGTGGCGGCCGGGACAGGTAAAAATATGATGGATCAGATAAGAGACGAGTTTGGTAACTTCATAGAGGGGCAAGACAAGAATACAGCCAAGCGTTATGCAAGTGCCTCTGCAGCGGCCGGTGGGACAGAAAGAATAACCATCATTTTAGTTATATTCTCAATAATCTTTGGCAGTATCCTAGCGGCCCTCATCGCCCGGCGTATCACCAAGCCTCTTCAGACAGTAGTCGGCCGGATAGACGAGATAGCAGGTTCAGCAGGTGATCTTACGGCTGAGGTCCCGGTTGCCACCAAGGATGAGATTGGAGATCTGGCAGGGGCGTTTAATAAGATGTTAGGGGGATTGAGGGGTATGGTCAGGCAAACCTTAGAGGTCGCCGAAGGGGTCAGCTCTTCTGCCCAGGGGTTGTCTGCCTCTGCGCAAGAGATGAATGCCTCGGTGGAGGAGGTCTCTTCAACCGTTCAGCAGATCGCCAAGGGATCTACAGACCAGGCAGAGGCTACCGAGAGGGCATCTGGGAGCATAGAGGAGATGTCCTCTGCCATCGGGCAGGTGTCCACAAGTGCCCAGTCTGCGGCGAGCGTGTCGGCCAAGAACGCTGAATCAGCGAAGGCGGGTGGCGAGGCAGCCAGAGAAGCGGTAAAGAAGATGGAGCAGATCAATGCGGTGGTGAGTGATTCCGCAGCCGCAGTGAAAAACCTGGGTGAGCGGTCCCAGCAGATCGGCGAGATCGTCAAGGTGATTTCCAACATTGCTGATCAGACCAACCTGCTGGCCTTAAACGCTGCCATTGAAGCAGCCCGTGCCGGAGACGCAGGGCGGGGTTTTGCGGTGGTTGCAGAAGAGGTACGAAAACTGGCCGAAGAATCGGGAAAGGCTGCCGATGAGATCTCCACGTTGATTGCCAACATACAGAATGAGACCCAGAAGGCGGTTTCTGCCATGGAAGTCGGAGCCAGGGAGGTCGGTGAAGGCAGGGAGATTGTGAATACTGCAGGCAGGTCTTTTGAAGAGATTGTTCAGAGAGTGGAAGAAACGGCCGGTATGGTTCAGCAGATTTCTCAGGCCTCGATGCAGTTAGCTGAGAGCTCCAAGAGTGTTGTCAAGTCCATTGAGGAAGTCTCTTCTACTGCTCAGGAGAGTGCCTCGGCGGCCCAGGAGGCTTCAGCTTCCACTGAGGAGCAGACCGTTTCCATGGAGGAGATGGCCTCTTCGGCCCAGGAGCTGGCGGACATGGCTGTCGGGCTGAAAGATCTGGTATCAAAGTTCAAGCTGAATGGGACCCCCGCTACTCCGATCACATCCGAAACCGTACGGGCCCAACCGTTGAAAAAAGCACGCCCCCCGTTTCGAGGCACCATCGGACAAAGAAAGTGATGCGGATTTCGGATTTATTTAGCCAATCGTCAATCAGCAATCATCAATTGATGGAGGGCCATATCATGGCTGATGAAAAGAAAGAAACTCAAGAAATGGTGCAACTGGTCATATTCAATATTGGTGAGGAGGAGTTCGGGGCGCCTATAAATCAAATAAAAGAGATCATCAGGATGCCCCATATTACTCGTATGCCCAAGGCCCCTTCCTTAATCGAGGGGGTGATCAACCTGCGTGGCCGGGTGATCGCGGTTGTAGATCTGGCCAGGCGTTTCGGACTTGCTTCAAAAGAAAGGGATAACAGCAACCGGATCATTGTGGTGGAGATAGACAATAATATTATCGGGATGATCGTTGACTCGGTAACCGAGGTCCTGCGTCTTCCCAGGGAAAACATCGATATGACGCCATCGCTCATTGAAAGCAAGATAGAGGTGGATTTTATCGAAGGAGTGGGTAAGCAAAACGGTCGACTCTTTATCCTCCTGGATCTGGAAAGAGTGCTTACCGTCGAAGAGGTCGACCGGTTGGAAGCGGTAGAAGGTTGACCCTTTGAAAAACTGTAGGTGATGGAAAAGATCATCAGGGTAGGCATGGCAGAGATGGCGGTTGCAAAGAACCCCACGATACTGGCCGCTCAGAGCCTGGGTTCCTGTGTGGGGGTGATCCTTTATGATCCCGAGGTGAAGGTAGGAGGGCTGGCCCATATCATGATGCCGGACATTAACCAGGCCAAGGCAAAGAAGAACAAGGCCAAGTTTGCCAACATGGCCATAGAGATTCTCCTGAAAAAGATGTATCGGTTGGGGGCGAAGCGGCGGCGGATTAAGGCCAAAATAGTAGGGGGGGCAGACATGTTTCCCGATGTGAAATCTCCGGGGCAAATGAAGATGGGTGAAAAAAACATCCAGGCCGTAAAGGAGGAACTAAAAAGAGAGAAAGTGAAAATAGTGGCTGAGGATACGGGTGGCAATCACGGTCGTTCAATCCAATTTTCTACCAAGACAGGGGGCCTGATGGTGAAAACCATTCTTTACGGAGAAAAAGAGATATAGACGTCAAAACCAGTAGGGGGAAATGATATGAACAAGAAGATTCTGATCGTTGATGATGCGGCCTTTATGAGGATGATGTTAAAGGACATCCTTACCGAGGCCGGATACGAGATCGCCGGAGAAATGGAGGATGGCAAGGACGTGGTAACAAGATATCGGGAATTGAGACCCGATCTGGTAACCATGGACATCATCATGTCCGAGGTGGACGGGATTACGGCCGTAAAGGAGTTGATGAATGAAGACAATGACGCCAAGATCCTGATGGTCAGTGCCATGGGCCAGCAGCCATTGGTCAAGGAGGCGATTGACTCCGGTGCCCGGGGCTACATTGTCAAGCCCTTTAATCCTCAGAAGGTGGTGGAAGAGGTGAAGAGGATTCTGGAGTAATGGGAGAATGCTTGTTTCCGGAATTCCATATGAGCAGGACAGGAGAGAAAAGGGTGAAGGATAGAATCAGGGTGCTGGTGGCCGATGATTCGGCCCTGATGCGGGTCAGAATCTCTGAGATGCTCAATGCCGATCCGGGGATTGAGGTCGCCGGAACGGCCAGAGACGGGATGGACGCGTTAGAAAAGCTGATGAGAATCCGGCCCGACGTGGTCACTCTGGATATGGAGATGCCGAGGCTCGACGGGCTCAATGCCTTAGGCTATATCATGAGTGAAATCCCCACCCCCGTGGTGATGGTAAGCGCCCATACCCAGAGGGGCTCGGAGGCCACATTCCGTGCATTGGAGTACGGAGCGGTGGATTTTGTACCCAAGCCCTCCGGACCTTTATCGAGGGACATCAGAAAGGTAGAGGAAGAGCTGATAGCCAAGGTAAAAATCGCGGCAAAAGTGAACTTAGAAAACCTCAAATTCATATCCCCCCGAGGAATAAAAAAAGAGGGCTGGCAGGTCAAGGGCAGGTCCACAGTATCAGGGAAAAGGGTTGTGGTCATCGGAGCATCCACGGGAGGGCCCAGGGCCTTTGCCACGATCCTTCCCAAATTACCCCCCGAGATACCTGCAGGAGTGCTGGTAGTCCAGCACATGCCGACAGGATTTACCAAGAGCTTTGCAAAGAGGCTGGACAAGGAGTGCCATATATCTGTTAAAGAGGCAGAGGAGGGTGACGTGATCGAGGATGGTCAAGCCCTGGTAGCTCCAGGCGGCTATCATATGACGGTTGAAAAAGAGAAGCCGAATAGAGGTGGCACAGAAACAGTCCGGCTGAACCACAAGCCGCCATGGAGGGGTGTCAGGCCCTCCGTGGACGTAACCATGGAATCGGCGGCCCAGGTTTACGAATCTAATGTGATGGGGGTGCTTTTAACAGGAATGGGCTCTGATGGGGTGGAGGGAATGAGAAGGATAAGAGAGGCTCATGGACGTACATTAGCCGAACATCAATCCACCTGTATTGTTTACGGGATGCCCAAATCGGCGGTTTATGAAGGGGTGGTGGACAGGGTGGTACCGCTTACGGAGATGGCGGATGCCATCATGGAGATGCTGGAAAGATGAAAAAGGCAGACTATAAAGAGATCTTTATTGCAGAATCCACCGAACATCTTCAGATTCTTAACCGGTCCCTGCTGAAACTAGAGAGCCATGCTGAGGATTTTGCGGCCCTGAATGAGATGTTTCGGGCCGCCCATACCCTGAAGGGTAACGCCGCTTCCCTTGAATATGAAAAGATGGCCAACCTGTCCCACCAGATGGAGAATGTGCTGGACAGACTGCGGAATAGGAAGCTCCATATTAACTCTGAAATTACCGACCTCCTTTTTGAATCCGTCGATCTCCTTGAAAAGCTGTTAGACGAAACCGTTAAGGGAGAAAGAAGGAAGATCGACCCCTCACCCGTACTGGTTAAATTGCAGGAGGCATGTCAGGGGGAGGACGAATTAAAGGAACGGAAGGCCAAATTTATGCCCATGGGAAAAAAGGGCTTAGAGGAATTAGAAAAACGGCGGCTCATTAAGGCGACTTCGGATGGGAAAAAGGGCTTTGTTGCCCGGTTTACCCTTGCAGGAGACTGCGCCTTCAAATCCGTTCGATCCTACATGGTGTTTAAAGAGCTTGAAAAGATAGGGGAGATCATCAAATCCAATCCCGACCCGCAGCAGATTGAAGAGGAGCAATTCGACCGGACCTTTGAGGTCCTGCTGGTAACCGGGGAGGGAGAAGCGAGGATCAGGGAGGCGGTAAAATCTATTTCGGAAATCGATGAAGTGGAGCTCAAACCTGTTGAGACCGTCTTTCATGACCTTGATAGGACTGAAATAAAAGAGCCAGAATCAGAGTCAATTGAAAAAGGGGATTTTCTCTCCATAAAAGACACCCCATTGGGGAAATTAAAGACGGTAAGGGTGAATATTGAGCGTTTAGATAACCTGATGAATCTAGTTGGAGAACTGGTTATTGATAAGAGCAGGCTGATTCAGATTAGATCAGCCTATGGCATCGCAGAGTTAAAAGAGATTGTGGATCATCTCAGCCGCCTGACAATTGATCTTCAGGATGAGGTGATGCAGGCAAGGCTGGTGCCGGTGGAGCAGATCTTTAACAGATTCCCCAGGGTGGTAAGGGACCTGGCAAGAAAAGAGGGTAAAAGGGTGGATTTTGCCATGGAGGGATCAGAGATAGAGGTTGACCGAACAATCCTTGATGAGATCAGCGATCCCTTGATCCACCTATTGAGAAATACCATAGCCCATGGAATTGAAGCCCCGCTGGAGAGGAAAAAGCTGGGAAAACCGCCCATTGGTTCTGTTAAACTGGCAGCCAGGCGTGAGAAGGATCACGTGGAAATAGAGGTCGCTGATGATGGCCGGGGAATGGCATCCATGAGGATCGTGGAGGCCGCTATGGCCAAGGGAATAGTAACCGAAGAGGAAGGAGAAAAGTTAACAGACAGTGAAGCCCTGATGATGATCTGCGAGCCCGGCTTCAGCATCTCCAAGGAGGCCGACCACCTTTCCGGCAGGGGAGTGGGAATGGATGTGGTGAAAACCACCATCGAGTCATTGGGGGGCTCACTTTCCATCCACTCAAAGGTGGATATTGGCAGTCAGTTCATTCTAAAACTCCCCCTCACCATGGCCATCATCCAGGCCCTATTGGTAAAGGTATCCAATGAAACCTATGTCATACCACTGTCCAATGTGGTGGAGATTTTTAAGGTTGGGGAGGATGCGATCAAGACTATTGGTGAGCGTGAGGTCGTTCCGGTAACCAAAGACAATCTTCCCCTGCTGAGATTGAATAAAGTGTTTGATCTCTCCATCCCAACCAGACATAACGAGCAAAAACTCTCGGTGGTGGTCATTGAAACAGGGGGCAGACGGGCTGCCCTGGCGGTTGATAAGCTTATAGGGCAGCACGAGGTGGTGATCAAGTCTCTGGATAACCCTCTTAAGAATTGCAGCGGATATGCGGGGGTCACGATTCTCGGCAATGGAAAGGCTGCCTTTATTCTAGATGTCGGCGCCTTGATTCAAATGATGACCAGAATAGGACCTGGAGTTAAAGCAAACCGCGGTGCTGGGGCAACGGCCTTAGCCTCCGAGCGCGGGGTTGAGCCACGGATTGAACAGGACCTTTGACACAGGAGGTTGAACAATATGTCGATTCCCTTCAAGCTAACAGCCCTTGAGCTTGATGCGTTGAGGGAGATTGGGTCCATCGGTGCCGGTCATGCTGCCACAGCCCTTTCCCAATTGGCAGACAAGAAGGTCATGATCACAGTACCTGAAATCGGGGTCCGATCCCTCACGGAGATTCCCGGACTGTTCGGGTCACCGGAGGAACTGGTAGCCGCCATCTATATGAAGCTGATGGGTGATGTGGTGAGCCGGACCATGCTGCTATTTCCGAGGGATAGTGCCCTCAATTTAGCCGACATCCTGATGAAAAAGGCGCCAGGGCTGATGACCTTTCTGAGCGAAATGGGCTATTCGGCCCTGAAAGAGGCGGGAAATATTCTGACAGGGTCTTTTGTCAATGCCCTAGCTGAATTCCTGCAATTGACCCTGATGCCCACGGTCCCTCAACTGGCCTATGACATGGTAGGCCCCATTCTCGCCACCCTGGCGACCGAATTTGGTGGTGAAACAGACCACCTTTTTTGCCTTCAGACAGAGTTTAACGTGACCACTGCCCAGGTTTCGGGGCGTTTCCTGGTTGTCTTTGATAACAGGTCCCTCGGTCTTATTCTGCAAAGGATAAGTGTCAAGATCGGAAAGATGCAGACAAATGGATAGCCATTTGTTAGCGCTACCGATTTCGGAGCTCGGAATGCGGCCTCCGGCCCCGCTTCCAGCCCGAAGGACTTCGAGGCCGGAGGGGAGTGGCCTACGCCCCGCGGGGAGTGCGGATTGGGGATTTGAAACTGGATGCTAGATGCTGGATGCTGGGGATTTGCTTCTGAAAAGCTATAGCAGCTTTACCAGGGTTGCTACGATTTCGGCCTGGGCAACTAACATGCCCGCCACCCATTTGATGATTTCTGCCTTTGTATTAGCAAGGCCCAACTTGAGTTCCTGTTTCATGCGCAATTCAAGCTCTTTAAGGTCCTGTTTAGTGGCAATCCGTTCTTCTAATATTTCAGCAAGGGCTTCCGCGTGGATTTCGGCCTGTTCTTCTGCGACCCCTGCTGATCTCAGCTTTTTTACATAAGCTAAGGTATCGAATGTAAGAGTGCTTGGCATATTACCCCTGGAAATGAATCAAGAGACCTTCTTTTATGTAAATTATAGAGATAGGGCCATTACATGTCAAGTTCACATTCCAAAACGGACCCAGTTTCCCCGCCAAGGGCGGGATCTTCGACAAGTATCCAGTTTCCAGTATCCAGTATCCAGTAATGAGGTGCCGGATGAAAACGAACTGCTACCGCATTTTAGTCCTCGATGACGAAAGAACCATACTTGACCTGTTCAGAAAGATCCTGTGCCCGGTTGAAGGCAGCTATGCCTCGAATTCCCGGCCTTCATTCGATCTGACCCTGGCGGAACGTTCCGAGGAGGCGGTGGAGGCTGTCAGGGCATCAGTTGAAGAAGGCAGACCCTTTGCCATGGCCTCTCACCGACCTTACCGGCCCGCCCTTGGCATTGATAAGGCGTTAGAGGAGATATCACAGAAGAGAGCTGTGTTGTATGATCCCGATGCGGTCGATGCCTCCCTGCGGCTTTTTACTGAAAAGGGGTTTGAATTCAGATAACGGTTCAGGGATTAACCGATTTTAGATTGCGGATTGCGGATTTTGGATTGCGGCCTCCAGCCCGTAGGGCTTCCAGGCCGGAGGGGAGGGGCCTAGGCCCGCGAAAGGTACGACGACAGAAAATGAGTTCCAACTGAACAACAGGAGCAAAACTTGTATTGCCATCAAAACCCATCAATTCGTAAAGTTTGCCGGGAACGATGGTTTTACCTAGTGCCTTTAGCGTGAAACTGGGAATAAGTGTCACATCTGCCCCGGAATCCAGCAGCATATTCACGTCCGGGACAAATGCTCCAGTATCAGGATTTCGGAGAGCCACTGCGGCCAGCGGTGCAGGTGGCTCAAACTGAATACCATTATAATGGGGCATTGGAGGCTTCCTCAACCATGTCCATCTTGAAATCTGCTGCTTCTTGGGGATTTGCCAAACGAGGACTGATGATGCGGGCATACCTTTCAATCTGAATGCTCGGCACAATCACGTATACCTTTGTTTGTTCGGGTAAGTGGAACTGGCTTTTAAGTCTTATCTGACCCTGTTCCACGACCCCTTCAAGGGTTATAATACTCATTTTTGTTCTCCTTTACTTTTTTATGTATATGTAGTCTAGCACATTGGAAATAGTCGGGTCAATATACGGGGGAACCGTTCACGGGTTCTGGGGTTCCCCGGCCAGCGGGATCTTCGCTAGGGTTCTGGGTTCAGAGGTTCAGGGTTCGGGGTTCCAGTATCAAATATCAAGCATTAAGCATCGAGTTTCAAATTTCAAGTTTCAAGTTTCAAGTATCTAGTATCCAGTATCCAGTATTGGAGGTTTCCATGGAACGGTTTTCTTTTTTTTCCACCCTGCGCGGACGAGTCGTCCTGCTTGTCATGATCGCCATCCTTCCAGCCCTGGGGCTGCTCATCTATTATGGCCTTGAAGGCCGTGCGATGGCCCGGGTTATGGCGTTGGATGAAACACTGCGGCTGGCACGTGAGAAATCTGGCCTCTATGACTATATCATTAAGGATACGCGCCAGACCCTTTTTACCCTCTCACAGATCCCCCAGGTGCGGAAGCATGAACCGGATGCCTGTTCCGCGATCTTTGCCAGTCTGGTAAGAGAAACCGAGGCTTATACCGGCCTTGCTGCTGCCAGGCCGGATGGAGAGGTATTTGCCAGCGCCCCTCCCATTGAGAGACCCACCAGTTTTGCCGATCGGCCGTGGTTCAAGCGGGTCATGGAGACCCGCGACTTTGTGATAGGGGAATATGTGCTGGGCCGGATCAGCGGCAGGCCTCTCGTTGTCCTGGCGTATCCTGTCCTGGACCATAGGGGTGAGATTACGACGGTGCTCTCTATTGGGCTGAATTTGGCCTGGGTTTCGAAGACCGTGAGGAAGAGTGAACTCGCCGAGGGAATGACCCTGACCTTTGTTGACAGCGATGGGACGATCCTGCTCCGTTTCCCTGATCCTGAGAAATTGGTCGGCAAGGACATGCACGAAGAATTCCTCATCAGGATTATGTTGACCAGAGGAGAGGGGACGGAAGAAGGGGTCGGGTTAGACGGCAAGCCCCACCTTTTCGGGTTCACATCTCTGGGCAAGGGGGTTGAGGCCATCCATATGGGTGTCAGCATCCCGAAGGCCATGGCCTTTGCCGAGGTTAGACAGAGAACGCTCCAGGGCATCATCCTGTTGCTCCTGGTGGCGGCAATCGGACTTGTGGGAGGGTGGTTTATTTCGGGCCTTTTTGTCCTCTCCCCTGTGAGGCGGCTGCTCCATATGACCAAGCAGCTGGCCGCAGGGGATCTGGCCATCCGTAGCGGGCCACCCTATGTCCCGGGGGAGATCGGCCAGCTGGCCTACCACTTTGACATGATGGCGGACTCCTTAGAGCGCCGCGAGGCGGAACGCAACCGGGCAGAAGAGGCACTGAAAGAGAGTGAGGAGAGATTTCGTGCCATATTTGAGCAGGCAGCTGTGGGTGTCGGTCAGTTTGAGACTGAAACAGGGCGATTTCTGAGGCTTAATCAAAAGTATTGCGACATTATCGGCTACACACGGGAAGAAATGGCCGAGACCACTTTTATGGAGATCACCCATCCGGATGATCTGCAGCAGTCTCTGGATAACATCCAGAGGTTAAAAAGGGGTGAGATTAGAGAGTCCACGTTTGAGAAGCGATATATCCGAAAGGACGGCGCCGTTATCTGGGTGAATCTTACCACATCCGCCATGTGGGGTCTGGGTGAAAAACCCAATTACCATATTGCCGTGGTGCAGGACATTACGGGTCACAAGAAAATAGAAGAGGCACTGCAGGAGAGCGAGAAAAAATACCGCACCATCCTTAGGGACATGGAAGAGGGCTATTATGAGGTTGACCTGGCCGGCAATTTCCTGTTTTTCAATGACCCCATGCCTAAGTCTGGCGGCTATTCCAGGGATGAACTTATGGGCACGAATTACCGGGATTATATGGATGAGGAGACCGCGAAGGTAGTGTATAAGCTTTACAATCAAGTCTATACCACCGGAACCCCTGTCAAGGGTTTTGAATGGAAGATAAGAAGAAAGGACGGGACGGAATCGTATCTGGAGGCCTCCATATTTCTAAAAAGGGATTCAAAGGGTAATCCGATGGGGTTTCGGGGTCTTGTGCGGGACGTCACCCAAAGAAAAAAGCAAGAGGAAGAGAGAAGGCAGCTTGAGGCCCAGCTCCTTCATAGCCAGAAGATGGAGGCCATTGGCAGGCTGGCAGGCGGGATAGCCCATGATTTCAACAACCTTCTCACCACCATCCTTGGGTATTCGGATCTCGTGATGACGGCCTTGGGAAGGGACAATCCCCTCTATGGCGACATGGAGCAGATCATGCGGTCAGGGAAAAGGGCGGCCTCTTTGACCCGCCAGCTCCTGGCCTTCAGCCGCAGGCAGATCATCCAGCCGGTGGTGCTGGACCTCAACAGGGTCATAAGGGATATGAAAAAGATGCTCGGTCACCTGATAGGCGAGGATATTCAATTGGTGACGACCCTGAGATCTGATCTGTGGAAGGTCAGGGGGGATCCAGGTCAGATCGAGCAGGTGATCATGAACCTGGCAGTGAATGCAAAGGATGCCATGCCCCTGGGGGGGAAGCTCACCATTGAGACGGCAAATGTAGACCTAGATGATGGGTATGCCCGCAATCATGGGGTAGAGGTTATCCCGGGCCCGTATGTGATGTTTGCCATAAGTGACACGGGAACAGGAATGGACAAAGACACCCAGGCCAAGATCTTTGACCCATTCTTCACGACCAAGGAGAAAGGCAGAGGAACGGGCCTGGGCCTTTCTACGGTCTACGGCATTGTCAAACAGAACCATGGCTTCATCTGGGTTTATAGCGAACCAGGGGAGGGAACGACCTTTAAGATCTATTTGCCAAGGGCGGAGGAAACCGAAACCCTGAGGAAAGAAAAGACATCGAGGGAAACGGTTGGGGGTTCAGAAACGATCCTGGTGGTGGAAGACGACCAGTCGGTCCTGGGACTCGCTGCGAGTGCCCTCTCAAAGTACGGATACAGCGTCTTAGAGGCTGAGACCGGCGAAGAGGCCCTGAACCTCCTCGGCGGGCACGAGGGGGAGATCCATCTTCTTTTGGCCGACGTGGTCCTGCCGGGCATGAGCGGCAGGGACCTGGCAGAGGGATTGACCTCACGGTCTCCCCACACAAAGGTCCTGTATATGTCGGGGTACGCGGACAACGCCATTGTCCTGCATGGGGTGCTCGAGGAAGGGATTGAGTTTATCCAAAAGCCCTTCTCTCCGGAATCGTTGGCCCGGAAGGTGAGACAGGTGCTGGATGGTTGAAACTGGAAACTTGATGCTGGATACTGGATGCTGGAAAATCATGTTTCGGCTCAGTAATAATCGGAGGCTGTTCTAATGTCCAAGAAGCCTCCCTATGAAGAACTGGAGCGAAGGGTCAAGGAATTAACAAAGGAGGCTGTTGAGCGCAAGCATGCCGAAGAGATGCTAAGGCAGTCAGAAGAACGTTATCGAGACCTCTTTAACAGCATCAGCGACCTTATTATGACCCACGATATGGAAGGCCGCTTGCTTAGTGTTAATCCCGCTGTATGTAAGACCTTGGGCTACACGTCTGAAGAAATGATCGGCCGGCCCATCAGTGATTTCATTGTCCCAAAATTTCGACCCCTCTTTCGAAACCAGTATTTAAAGCAAGTCAAGGAGCAAGGGCTCTCAGAGGGCGTGGTCCTATTTCAGGCAAGAGACAGAACCAAGCATTACGTAGAGTACCGAAATATCCTTCTTAAAAAAGAGGGGAGCAAGCCATACGTCAGCGGTTCCGGCCGCGATATTACCCAGCGTGTGTACGCTGAGCGCGCCTTACGAGAGAGTGAGGAGAAGTTCCGGAAGATAAGCGCATCAGCTCACGACGCTATTATTATCATTGATAATGAGGATAATATCTCCTTTTGGAATGATGCAGCACAAAGGATGTCCGGTTATTCGAGTCAAGAGACCCTGGGTAAGAAATGTCACAGATTACTTGCCCCGAAGCGTTACCATAAAGCCTTTACAGAGGGCTTTAGGAACTTTAAGACCACAGGCCAAGGACCTGCCATTGGTAAAACGCTCCAATTGGAGGGGAGAAAAAAAGGCGGAACCGAATTCGCAGTAGAGCTATCTCTTTCCGCGATGAAGCTAAAAGGCAAATGGAATGCCATCGGGATATTGAGGGATATCACCGAGCGAAAGCAGGCGCAAAAAGCGATCGAATTTGCTCACACAGAACTGAATCAGATTTTCAACGGGGCAGCGGACGCCATGTGTGTTATTGGAAAAAATCACAAGGTGCTGAGAACTAACCAGACACTTTCGAGTCTGTTAGGCATAGATCAAAATGATGCGGTCGGTAGAAAGTGCTTTGATGTGATTAATAATTCATTGTGCAGAACTCCTATATGCCCCTTATCCAGGATTCACAATGGTATTGAGCGCATTGAATATGAAGCAGAAATAAAACGCAATCAACACGTTACGATCCCTTGCATTTTAACAGCAACGCCTTTTATGAATTCCGAAGGAAAAATGATAGGCATTGTTGAGGATTTGAAAGATATTAGGGGTCTTAAACGAAGTGAAGAAGAACTTAAAGATACGCTAAAGAAATTGCGAAAGGCAATGAAGGGAAGTATCCGGGCTATGGCATCGACTGTTGAAATGAGAGATCCTTACACATCCGGGCATCAAGCACGTGTAGCAGACCTTGCCCGTGCAATAGCCCGGGAGATGGACTTATCAAGAGAACAGATCGATGGTATCCGCCTAGCCGGTCTGATTCACGATCTTGGAAAGATATCTACGCCTGCTGAAATCCTGGGCAAGCCCGGGCAGTTAAATCAGTACGAGTTCGGAATAATCAGATCTCACCCACAGGTCGGTTACGACATATTGAAGGAGATAGAATTCCCCTGGCCGATTGCCCAAATTATACTTCAACACCACGAGATGATGGATGGTTCTGGATACCCACAGGGACTTACAGGTGAAGACATCCTTGTCGAGGCTAGGATATTGGCTGTGGCTGATATTGTTGAGGCCATGTCCTCCCATCGACCTTACCGACCAGCCCTGGGTATTGATAAGGCACTGGAGGAGATATCACAGAACAGAGGTGTGCTGTATGACCCCAATGTGGTCGATGCGTGCTTCCGGCTTTTTACTGAAAAGGGATTTGAATTCAGGTAACCCTTCAGGGGTTCAAAGGTTCAGGGTTGAGGGGTTCAGGGGTCAAGGTTACTTTGGGTTTGCCCAGTTGATTTGTCCCTAACCGTGAACCTCTGAACCCGGAACCCATGAACGGTTACGCAGGCGTTCACAGGCAGGTCTAAAAGAAGTAGCTTTTGGAAACTTTGTGAGGAGGAGTTTGGGGACGTTCAGATGGGACAAAAAGTATTTGAAAAAATAGAAAAAGTGGGGTAGATTTTCAGCTGTTTGTCAAAGAGCTTTGGATATTGTAACGGTGGAACCCTGAACCTGTGAACGCTTACGGATAATTTAGTCACGTGTGGTTACAGACATGCCAATAAGCGTTGCGTTTATCAGAAAACTTGAAGGCATACCTTCGGAATTCAAAGATGTCTTTTTGGCCTTAGTGGAAGAGATCGAGCGAAGTCGCCAGGAGACGGTAACCAGGGATGAATTCAAAGAACTTCGTGCTGTCGTCCAGGAACTGGCCGAGGCCCAGAAAAGAACCGAGCAGAGGGTTAATGAACTGGCCGAGGCTCAGAAAAGGACCGAGCAGAGGGTTAATGAACTGGCCGAGGCCCAGAAAAGGACCGAGCAAAGAATTAATGAACTGGCCGAGGCTCAGAAAAGGACCGAGGAAGAGATCCGCAAATTGGTCAGCAGTCAAAGAGGGACCCGCGAACAGGTAGGCGGACTCTCACGAAGTGTGGCTTACGCCTTAGAAAACGAGGCCTTCAGGAGCTTGCCGCCCTTTCTCGAGGAAAGGCACGGCATACAGGTGCTCAATAGGATGATAAGGTCCGAAATTGGGGGCGAAGAGATCAACCTTTTTGCCCGGGCAAGGCAAAATGGGCGGGAGGTTATTCTGCTAGGAGAGGCAGTTCTGAGGCTTGATGACCTAGCTAAATTGAAAAAAGTTAAGAAAAAGGTTCAATTGCTCAGCAAGGATTTCGCCCAGGACATCGTACCCATCATTGTTACCCATTTTGCCAAAAAGAAAATCCTTCAAAAGGCACAAGAAGCTGGCTTTCTGGTAGTGCAGAGCTTTGAATGGTAAGTTCTTCATTTCCCGCCGCGCGCTTTGGGGACATCCATAAGTCTATAAATAACTTCCATTGTCTTCCGTTGAGTGATTGTTTCAAACCTGAGATTTCGAAAGTTGGGGCAGTTTAGCACCCTGAAATCGGGACAATGTGGGTTTCGCTAACGTCCATTGCTCCGGATAAACGAGAGACCCGGAAAGGGCTTAAATGATATCGGAAGTCGGATTTGGTTGCGGCCAAAAGGCCATATCAGGAGGATCCGCTGATGACCAAAAGACCAACGTATGAGGAATTGGAACAAAGGCTTAGGGAACTGGAAACAACATCTTCCTGTGTTGATGAGATCAACAAAAGGCTTCAAGAGGAGGTTATTGAACGAAAGCGACTCGAGGAGGCCCTGGTGGAGGGCAGGGACAATTTGAAGAAGGCCCAAGCGCTCGCCCATATCGGAAATTGGAGCCGTGACTTGAACTTAAACCGTGCAGAATGGTCTAATGAGATGTACCGGATTTTTGGGCTTACCCCAAAAGGTCTAGCAGGCCCTTCTTTTGAGAGCTTCCTGACCCGCGTACACCCGGCCGATAGAGAGCGCGTAACCTCTGTGCTCAAAGAAGCAGTGAAAAAGAAAAGTCCTTTTGATTTTGAGTTTCGAACTGTACCTATTGAGGGTAAAGAGAGAATTATTCGCA
>CAYVMN010000070.1:0-20547 GCA_964452575.1 uncultured Desulfobacteraceae bacterium
CTTTTTTCCAAAGGACGTAACCCAAATTCTTTACAGCCTGTGGCACGCCCCCTTACCTCTAAATACAGTTTCTGCCAGGCAGGGGAGAGGGCTCTTCATAGGGACATCCTCTTATGGGGCTGTTTTGTGAAGAGGTTTAAGACCTCACTGCCGTTCTATGAAGTGATGCCGTCCTTTACGTCCTTTGGAAAAAAGACCCTCGCGGTCTGTCATCCTACTCCTCAGTGTTTTCAAAACGCTAAAGTGTTACGTTATTTTGAATTTTGGGCATTGGAGTTTGTTTGTTATTTGTGATTTGGAATTTGGGATTTCCACTAACTCAAATACCCCGTGAACGGATACCCTGCAATTTCAGCCTGCTTGTAGTCTCATCGAATCTTTTTGCAATAATATGTTCAAACTCCTTACCAAAGAAACGGCGGTTGGCCTGCAAATACCATTTGACCGTATTCCAGTAATCCCCCAGCGCCTGTATGTCGCTGATGGTTTCGAGTATATCACAGATCTCGGAGAGTCTCTCCTGCTTGAGGGTGTCTTTTCTTAGTTCATAAAGATCATTCAGTCTGTATTTCTGATCATCCGAAAAACCGATATCCCAGGACCGCTCCAGGAGATCAGTCACCAGATTATAGAGCTCTCCAAAATCATCTATCAGATCCATTTGCCTCTGTGCCTGATCGATGATCATATCCGTAATCTCTCTTAGCCTCTTCTCAAAACTCCGCTCAAGCTGAATCTCATAGTCTTCGGTGAAAAAGGGGTATTTCCTCAGGGAACGCAGGCTGTAATGGAAATAGTCCTTGAGCTGCTCCGGGTCGTTTATCTCTTCAATATGGGATATCTTCTGAGCGATAGTGATACGGTCCTGGAAGTCAATGGACAGGATATCCGGAAATACCTCCTTTGTAAGGGTGATCCCTGTCTTGGCCTTAAACAGGCGGTCTATCAGATGCCTGTCAGTCCACAGTTCCTGCATTTCGTATCTGTTCAGGAACTCGTTTACCGCTTCATAGCGCCTTTCAATCCTTTTGCTAACGGCCAGGAAATTGAGGGAGAGGGTCGGTCCCGTCAACCTCAATTTCTTACCTGCCAGCAGGGCGATGAGGAGGAGTTTGATCTGATTTTCATAACCCAGGAAATCACTTACCTTTTCATAACCAAAGATACGAACCCTGTCTTCCACAAGTTGTTCGAGAATAAAGTGCCTTGCGTCTTCGGGAAGCCTCTGAATGGTGTTATAGATGCGAAAGGCCTCATAGACCTCCTTTTCAAAGGTGGGGTATCCAATGCTGGCGAAATTGCGTCTCTTATATATGAACGTTAGAGGCACTTTCAGCATAACGTTGGCGAGGTCAGAGAATTGCGCATACCTGATACCTCGCAACCAGAAGAGCCGCTCCATTGCAAAGATCATTCTACCGGCATCCACGCACTCAGCCCTTTTCGGTTCTTCCCATTGATCAGATTCCATATGTCGCTCTAATGTAACCCCCTCAGGGATTCCTTGTCTTTGGCACGTATCGAGGGCACAAAAAAGTCTTCCCCTCTGGGCGTAAATATCATTCAATGCCTCATCAAATGACGTCTGCCCATCGATGACCCTGTTACACAATGCCCTGATCTGGAATAGACGGCCAGCCAGGTCTTCCAAGACCAGATCCTCCCTAATGGATGACAGCATTATAAAAGAGAATACAAAGAAGGCGTCAAACAGATCTTTTCCCTGGCCCTCCAGGACAGCCCGAATTGCAGAAAGAGAGAATTCACCCCTTATGATATGATGTAGAAGACTGTGGTGCCTTACCAAGAAGATCAGGTGACCTCTTGCCTCCTCATCAAGACCATATCTCTCTGCGATCCCCTCCCCCTCCAGGACCGCTCCTCCGGCCTGAGATATGTCCACAGGACTGATCTGGTCTCCATATTTCTCCCTGAGGAAAGGAACCCTCCCAATGTCCTGCAATATGAATGACTTGGTGAGGGCGTCAAATAGGGCCTCACGGCCCTTGAGCCGCCCGATAATCTCCTCCAAGATTCCTATCTGAGATTCACTAACACCAACGATCCCGGTGGCCATCGGTCCGAACTCCTTTTGGGCCAGCCTGTGCAAGAAGTTTATGTCCTGGAATTCCTCTTTGTGATGGGTGGCCAAGGCCTGAAACTTCCTTGTGGCAGTAATGATATAATGGGTGACAGGTGAGGTCATATACAGGTGCCAGGAGAGGTCCAGGTCCTCAAGGGCGGTGAACTCACGCATGACAAAACCCAAGAAAGAGGGGGTGTACCGATAAAGGAGATCAATATCGGTATAAATGGAGTCGGGATTGAAGATTGACCTCATGAAATTTGTCCTCAGATACTCTCGAAGGTCCTCGGCCTTCTGAAACCACCCCTTCTGTCTTGCAGGTATCTTCAGTTGTAAATCCTTCTCCTCAATGGCCCTCATATGGCTCTGGTAAAAGCTCTCCAGGTTGGAAAAAAGGATCTCAAGTCTCTTGAGGTCCCCTAAAGGCATCTCTGATATGCGCCTGCCTCCCAGGGCCCTGGATAAAGATTCCAGCCTCTTGATATCTTTATCCATATCCATATAAATGACCTCCAGGGCCTGCGTCTTTGTATCTACCCTGAGCTGAAAGCCGGTCCCCATAATAAACGCGGAGCCACTTTGGTAGAATTGCCTGCTGAATTGCTGAAGAGTAGCGTAATCCAGATAACGGATATTAATCTCCCTCGTCTCTTGTTCCACCCTCCTTGTCCGTTCATCCACATCAGGGCTCTCTACATCGGATAATAAGATGGGGTTGAAATTTATTATTTCACCTCGTGCCACATTGGCCGTGATCCACAGAAGTGTAAACACAAGGTCGCTCCCCATCCTTTCAAATAGGTGCCCGGTCCCGTGGAATTCGATATCAAGAAACTTCCTGTAAAATGCAGGAATCAGCAAGGGGTCTGATTGAAGGTACATCTTTTCGAACTGCCCTATGGTATTCACCAGCCTCATAACATTTTCAATCCTGGACAGCTTCTTATCATCATAGTCGGCCAAAGACTCCTTTTCCATCTGCCCCTTCTCTTTGAGTTCAGCCCAGTTATCCAGGAATTCAAAGAGGTTCATCATCATCAAGATCTTTCGGATGATCTTGTTGTGTGCTCCCCCCATGGCATTTATCTTTTCATCCAGAAGCTGATCCCACTCAAGATCTCTGTTAGTGACGATCCTCACACTCGCCTCATATAGATCGAAGAGTTCGGCAAGTTGCCCACGCCTCGGTTCTGACCTCCTGGCAGCCTCTGTTTCCGCGACGGTCATCAGGCAGCAGTATCTTAATAGGTTGATTGCTGAATGGGTGTCGTACCTGCGGGCCAGATCAGTTACAGGCCTCAAGGTCTTTTCATTCTGCTTTCCCGATATGATCCTCCCGAGAGGCGTATGGCCGAGAACTATGTAAACGATCTCCCTGAGCTCGCCTTGACTGAACCCGAAGAATGTCAGAACCTCCAGGTTTTCGAGGACCCCGGTTCTGGATCCCTCAAGCTTGTCAGGGTTCAGATAATCCTTGACCCTTTCGAGCCTTTTGATCTTGTCTGTCAATCTAATGACATCATTAAGGGCGTTGTACCTCCTCTTCTTGTTCTCGAAGGGCTCTCTCAAACGCTCCACATAGACGCCCGGCATTTCACCGTATCTTCCCTTTTTCATATCAAAAATCACCCTAAGGGTTCGAATCAGGTATTCGAAGGAATTCCTATAATCCGCCAAAAGTCTCGGCTGGCAACCCACTAAGCTCGATTCCATGACCTCCTTTCTGATATCAGAGACAGAGGTATTCAGAGCCCTTTTTTGCCCGAGATAGCTTATCATGTATCTTGGCGTATAGTCGGTAAGAGAGAACCTCTTTTTCCAGTCCCTCTTAACTGACCGGGGCACTATAGCCCTCAAGAAGACCTCTTCAAAAAATACTGAAAAGGGTTTTGACCAGGTCTTCCCTTGCTCCTTCTCGTAAGGCAGATGGCCAAGCTCAAAATTGAGGTAGGGCAGAGCATCCATCTCCGCAGGGGTCAGATCCTCTACACGTCTGCCTCCTAGCAGCTTGTCTACAACCTCCTGTTCCACATAGGGGCTGCTAAGGTACCTTCGCAGGTCGAATATATTTACCTGAACCCAGTGTTGCCAGGGTCTATACTTCCTCTTAGTCTTGAAGATATGGCTAAATAGAGAAAATCTCTTTTCTTCTTGTGCAGTTTTAAACATAACCTTTGTGGTCCTGTTTGTCATGGGTGTATAATGCTCTGCCAACATAAAGATCTCGCCGTCTGGCTTGAGCATATTGTAGAGTTTCCACAGGAGATACAATGCATATTGGTCCAAGGGCCTATTGGAGGGCTTCTGCCGGGAAAGAGGGTTAAAGTCTTCCATCAGGACGATTTCATAAATATCCCTTGTCAGAATGAACAGATCCAATGTCCGATCCAGGCCCAGCAATTCCTCAAGGGAGCCGATAGTCACAAAACGGTGATCCCTAAATCGCAGCCTTAGTTCATGGATGATCAAATCATCCCTGTGTGCCACGATACCAATCTCATGATGTTCTTTGAGATACCTCTTTCGCTCAAAACCGATTATCTTTCCAATCTCATCTACCCTGGCGCTGATGTGCGTAAGGGTATTGGATATGAGATGGATAGGGATGAGGTAATAGGGTCTTCCGAGAGACGAAAACCTTATTAGAAGCCCGATGTTCTTGTAAGCCTGGTTCAGTTCCATGTATTCTCTTTTTACATCCTCAGGGTTTTCAACGGCGATGGACTGAAGTAGCTTGATCTCCTTTGGTCTCAATCGTTCGTAGACCTCAAAGAGACCAAATCCATAGGCATTTCCCCCAAACCTGCTGGGAAGATAGGATGGGTGCTTCAGGGCTGCAAAGGTCCCCGGCGGGATATCCGATTGATCAATCCCGAGTGCCTCGTATTCATCAGGTCTTAGGAATCTAAAGGAGTCTTCCTGCCGGAAGGTCTCTCCTGGCAAGGATTCGGTGGGATTCATCTTGTTTACTCCGGCATTCCGGATACTAGCTGAGGAAGACCTATAGAAGGGTGGCCCGGTTTTTCCAGCTTGGGTCAGAGCCAGCGTTTGCGGCGTTTATATGACTTTACATCCTTATATGACTTGAGTGCACCAGAGGTAGCGGTCCCCAGATAAAATTCCTTCACATCCGGGTTTTCACGGAGTTCTTCCGCCACGTTCTCCATGACGATCTTTCCATTTTCCATGACATAACCGTAATTGGCTATTTGGAGGGCCATATTGGCGTTCTGCTCCACAACCATGAGAGTAGTCCCCTGCTCTTGATTGATTCTCCTGATGATCTGAAATATCTCCTTAACCAGCAGTGGCGCGAGCCCCAAGGACGGTTCGTCCAGGAGCAAGAGCATGGGATGGGCCATCAATGCCCTGCCTATTACCAGCATCTGGAGTTCCCCACCACTGCAATAGCCCGCCAGGGCCCTCTTGCGTGCATGCAGGGCAGGGAAATAATGATAGACCAACTCCAGGTCTTTTTGGTATGGTTTGCCCCAACGAGTGGCTGTACCAACCTTCAGATTTTCCTCCACGGTCAGATACTTGAATTCCTGCCTGCCTTCAAGCACCTGAATAATACCCTTGCGGGTGATCTCCTCCGGGGAGGAGTTTTGCACCGGTACTCCATCATATTCTATGGAGCCTTCAGTGACCTTTCCATTCTCGGGTTTTAGGAGGCCGGAAACTGCCTTGAGGGTGGTGGTCTTCCCGGCGCCGTTGCTGCCCAGGAGGGAGACGATCTGCCCCTTTTGAATGGTGAGTGATACACCCTTTAAGACCTGAATAACATCAGAATAGACCACACTGATGTTGTTGATGAGCAGCCTAATATCCCTTTCCATTTCTCCACCACTCCATCATATCCGTAACCGCGAACCTCTGAACGCATACTCACATCCTAATGCAGGCCTTCGGCCGCAACCTAAATAGTGTGCGGTGGGCAGTGGGCAGATTTCAGAGGCGCCTGTCTTTAAATTCCAAATCTCAAGCACCAAATTCCAAGCAAATCCCAAACACAAAACACCACACCCTCAACCTCAACAAATATCTTCGCATCGCTCATAGAAGACATAAACTAAGATTCTAATACGAAAAGGGCCACAATCTGAAACTGGACCTTACAACGCGCCACACCTCTGCAAGGCCTTTTGGTTCAAAAACGATAAACAGTATGATCGCCAGGCCGTAAACAAACTCACGAAGCGGAGCAATGGTAATCGCAACACCGGCAGACACACCAACGTTCATGAGATACTCCGTGGCGTAGCTTAGTATCTCGCTTAAGGCCACAATGAAGACAGCCCCAAAGACGGACCCAGGAATACTTCCCAGGCCCCCAATGATAATCATGGCGATAAATTCAATAGATAACCACAGGTTAAAGGGCTCCGGGGTTATGCTCATGGTATAATAGGCGTAGAGGGCACCTGCAAATCCTGCATAAAAGGAGCTTATGGCAAACGAGAGCAACTTATATGGGAAGATGGGGATCCCCATCCCCTCGGCCGCCTTGTCATTGTCCCTGATTGCAATAAAGGCACGCCCGTATCGGGTCCGAATCACGTTCACGGCCATCCAGGTAAGCCCTACAAGGCATAAAAAAATCACGTAGAAGAAGGTCCGGTCATTCCCCAGGTCGAGGCCAAACAACGTGGCGTTAGAAACAACGATTCCTTGTGCCCCTCCTGTAAGGCCTTCAAAGTGTACAAACACGTATTCGATAATAAACTGCCCTGCCAGGGTGGCGATCAGGAGATAAAGGTGTTTTAGGCGTGCAGAGGGCAGGCCGAATACTATCCCAACGGCCGCGGTCATCAATCCACCGGCAGGCACCGCGGCCCAGAAGGGAAAGCCCGCCTTGGTTGCCGATATGGCTGCCGAATAGGCCCCCACCCCGAAGAAGGCGCCATGGCCAAGGGAAATCTGACCGGTATAACCAATCAACAGGTTGAGTCCTATGGCCGAAATGGCGTAGATCCCTACGGTGTTCAGTATATAAAGCACATAGGCACTGCTTACGAAGGGAATAACACCGAAAAGGAGTGCAAGTCCAATCAGTAGCCACAACCTTCCGAAATCTGTTTCAAAGATGCCCAGTTCTTCTGAGTATGATTCTTTGAAATTTCCGCAAGGATGAAATCTCAGTCTCCGCATTCCCTCAGACCCGCTCGATCTCCACAATGCCAAAAAGGCCGTAAGGCCTCACCATCAGGATAACAATAAGAACGATATACGGGATAACCTCTCTCAGAGAAGTGGAAATGTATCCCCCCGTAAAGGTCTCAAGCAGACCGATAATAATACCGCCCAAAATGGCGCCGCCAATACTATCAAGCCCCCCGAGGATAACTACAGGGAAGACCTTGAGGCCAATGGCGCTCAATTCATGAACATTGATCCCGTTAATGATGCCCAGAACTATCCCGCTCATGGCCGCAACTATAAACGCAATGGCCCAGGACAGTGCAAAGACCCTTCTTACGTGGACCCCCAAGGAAAGGGCAGCAGGCTGGTTGTCTGCCACGGATCTCATATAGATTCCCTGGGATGAGTACTTAAAAAAGAAGCCGAAGATGATGAGGAAGACAATCCCGATTATGAATGATGCCACATTTACAGAGGGAATCTGAATGGCGCCCAGCTGCAATGAAAGACCCTCCGGCAAGAAGTCGGGATAATCATGGGTATCCCCTCCGAAGATGAACAGCAACAATCCCTTAAACATAATGCCCAGTCCGAGGGTCAACATGATTACCTCGATAAGATTTTCCCCGATCAATGGACGTAGGAACAACCGCTCAACAATAAAGCCCAGGGCAAAGGTTCCCACAAGGGTCAAGGCAAAGGCAAGCACCGCCGGCAAATTGGCCCAGGAAGAGAGGACCAGGAACAGAAATGCCCCGATGGCCAGGAGTTCTCCATGGGCCAGGTTCAGGACACTGCTGGACTTGAAGATCATCACAAAGCCCAGGGCAGAAAGGGCATATAGAAATCCCAGTGAAAGTCCGTTTATGAGAAGTTGAAAGAAGAATTCCATGTCCGAGCCCCCCTGCTAGACGTCTATTATCTTGACCGTTGTCTCAATAGTCCCTATGTGGCCGTCCCTGTAACGTACCTGGCCCGTTACCGGCAACTCTTTCTTGCCAGAATACATGGCGTCTATTAGTTCTTTGTACTGCTGAAAGACAAACTTCCTCCTCACCTTCCCTGTTCTGGTTAACTCCTCATCATCGGCATCCAGCAATTTATAGAGCAAGATGATCTTCACGAGCTGCATGGGCTTTGGCAATTGGGTGTTTACCTGCCGGACCTCCTCCCTAATCATCTCTTCAACCGCTGGCTGTTGGGAAAGGTCAATGTAGGTAGTGTATGGAATCTTCCTCTCCTCAGCCCAATTTCCCACGTTGCCGTAGTCGATATTGATAAAGGCGGTGAGAAAGGGCTGTCCCTCGCCCCAGATGACCGACTCCTTTATGTAAGGACTGAATTTTAGCCTCGTTTCAATGAAGTCAGGGGAGAAGGCCTCCCCTTCCTTTGTTCTCATAATATCTTCCTTGCGCCCAATAATGAGGAGATGGCCGTCATCATCGAAATATCCCGCGTCGCCCGTATGAAACCAGCCGTCCTTCAGGGCCTCGGCCGTGGCCGTTGGGTTCTGATAATAGCCTACAAAGTTTGACTTACTGGAGACAAGGACCTCTTGATCTTCCGTGATCTTGACCTCTGTCCTAGGGAGGGCCTTTCCCACTGTCTCGGGTTTTACCTCGTCATCAGGCTGTACCTGAAAGATTCCCCCTGCCTCGGTGAGCCCATAGCACTGCTTCATGTTCAGCCCGTTGGCCCTGAAGAAGCGGATTACATCCGGGCTGATAGGATGTCCACCGGTATAGGCCCCGAGAAATCCGAGGCACCCCACTCGATCCAGTAAGGGGCGCGAGATTACCCTGTTGGCAATCCATCTCAGAAATCTCAGTCGAACGGGAATCGACCTTTTCTCCGATTCCAGGTCCACAACGCGACCGCCTATCTTTTGAGAAAAATTGTAAAGGCCACGCTTGATAAAGCCTGAGTCGTTGATCTTGACCCTGATCTTGGACGCCAGCTCCTCCCAGAACCTGGAGGAAGACACAATGACTGTTGGCCCTATTTCCCTGAAATCCTCCACGGCAGTTTCAGAGGTCTCGGGGAAGTTCATGGAAAGGCCGCCGGAGAGTGTAATCCCCACACCCCATAGCTGATCCACGATCCAGGCTGTTGGCGTAATGGAAATCCAGTTGTCTCCGATACCGATCGGAGCTGTCTCCAGCCACTTTCGAGACATCTCTGTGAAGTTTTCATAACTCAACATGACCATCTTAGGCAACCCCGTGGTGCCGGAGGTCATTAACATCAGGGCAACATCACCCGGCCTGCCTTCCCAGAGCTCCTTTCGAAAGACTTCCGGTTCCTCGTTATCCAGCTCCTCTCCCAGTTCCAGTAGCTGACTAAAGCTTATCAACCACGGATTGTCCTGGTAGCCCCTCATGCCGGTGGGATCAACATATATGAGGCGCCGCACGTGGCCAAGCCCTTCCTGCTGCGCAAGAAGCTTGTCCACCTGCTCCTGGTCCTGCACAAAGACATATGCCGCATCAAAGCGATTGAGGCCGCTGACCAGTTCTTTGGCCACCGCCGAGGTAAACAGGGGGACTGTTACAGCACCCAGGGACTGCACGCCCAACTCGCCGAAAAGCCACTCGGGGTGATTGTCGAGAATCAGCCCCACGTTTTCCCCTCTCTTCAGCCCGAGTGAGAGGAGGCCCAGGGCCACAGACTTTACATAACGGAGGTACTCCTGCCAGTCATAGGTCTGCCATATTCCGTAGGCCTTTTCCCGAATGGCAATCCTTTCCGGTCCCAATCGCTCGGCCTGTCTGGAGAGTATCTGGGGGAAGGTATAGTCGCACAGGGATGACAGGGTGGCCTCATCTATACGGTCTGCTTTGAGGTGGGCTTTTCTCATTTTTTGATCGTCTGCTTTTCCCCGGAGCCCTTTGCTAACCTGAAAGAATGGTAATACTTTAGCGTTTTGAAAGAAAGGCAGAGGACCGCGAGGGTCTTTTTTCTCTCCCCTGCCTGGCAGAAACTGTATTTAAAGGTAAGGGGGCGTACTACAGGCTGTGAAGAATTTGGGTTACGTCCTTTGGAAAAAAGACCCTCACGGTCTGTCATCTTACTCCTCAGTGTTTTCAAAGCGCTAAAGTATTACAAAGAACAGAGCCCTGAGGATACTCATTCAATGGTAGAGGTATCTCCAAGATAGGCCTTGATAACCTTGGGGTGATTCTGGACAAAATCGGGAGATCCCTCAGCCAACTTAACCCCGAAATCCAGTACCATTATCCTTTGGGAGATGCTCATTACCACCGACATGTCATGTTCCACCAAGATCATAGTCTGATTCCATGCCTCATTTAGCTCTACCAGGAACCTGACCATATCCTCCTTTTCTTCAAGTGTCATCCCTGCAAATGGCTCGTCAAGGATTAGGAGCTTCGGTTCCAGTGCCAGGGCACGACCCAGCTCCACTCGCTTTCGCATACCATAGGGTAAAGACCCTACCAACTTCTTCCTTATAGACTGCATCTCCAGGAAATCGATCAGCTCCTCCAAGATCTCCCTATGCCGGACCTCTTCGTCTCTGACAGACCTTGAGAAAAGCGATGCCCGCCCAACATTGTAATTGCAGTGAACATGGCGGGCCAACAACATGTTTGATAGTACCGTCATACCGGGGAAAAGCTCGATGTTTTGATAGGTCCTGCCGATCCCAAGCTTGGTAAGGTGATGGGTTGGAAAGGGGGTAATATTCTGTCCGTTGAAAAAAATTTGGCCCTCTTGGGCCTTGTAATAACCGGTAATGCAGTTTAGCAGGCTGGTCTTGCCGGCACCGTTGGGGCCTATTATTGCAACCAGTTCTCCGGTACGCACCGAAAAATTGATCTCATTGAGGGCCGTGATGCCACCGAATTTCAGAGTAAGCCCCTTCACCTCCAGCTCCGCCCGCCTCTCTTCGGGCTGAGCGGAGGCGAAGATACTTGGTTCACCGCGAAAGGCCTTCATTTTAAGATCTGAACCTTCTCTTTTCCCGGAGCCCAAAACCTGGTGAGCGGAGTAAAGGTCTGGTCTTCATTGATCTTCACGATCCTCGCCATCCAGGAGGCACCATGATCGGTCTTGGTGTAAGTGATGTTTGGAACGAGTCCGCCGAAGTCTTCATTTCGGAATGTCTGAAGGGCGTCGTTGATGGTCTGGCTGTTGATTTGCCCGAACTTCTCGTGTGCCCTCTGAAATCCCCTGGCCATAATGGCACCGATGGCGACACCTTCCCAGTATGCCGCATCAAACTTTGAAACAGTCTTATACTTGTCCCACAACGTCTCTAAGAGCTTGATACCGGGTGTTCCGTCTCCCGGCAGGCATCCTGGAAACTGCATATGCATTCGGTTGCGGATCAGGCCCTTTCCGCGCTTGAAGAAATCCGGGTCCGTGGAGGTCCATGTCCCGAAGAAGGGGACATCATAGTTCACACGATCTGCAGACTGAAGGGCCATCAGGATGGCGGAGGGAAGACACTGCATAAAGACATATTGGGCGCCCTTCTCTTTGAGCCTGAGCACCTCTGTATTAAGATCAAGCGACTTGGGTGGGAATTCCTCGATAGCAACGATATCTATGCCGTGTTTGGCTGCATATTCCTTGCTGGCATCGTGGATGGACTTGCCATAGGCATTGTTGTAAGTCAAGAGCCCTACTTTGGGCGGATCACTGCCTTTGTGAATGGCCTTAATGTACTCCAGAACTGCGTAGGAGTCCATGTTATAGGCCCCAAAGGGCAAAAAGGCGTAATCTACAGGGGGTTTGAGTATCCCCTGATATGTAGAGTAGTTGAGGTTGGGAATCTTGTACTTCTGGATTATTGGTTTTGCCATGATTCCTGACCCAGCATCCCAGGTGGCAATCATGTCCATCTTATCAGAGGTGCAGAACTTTTTCACATACTTAAGGGCCTCCGGGACCTTATAGGCATGATCCACAACGGTCAAGTCGATCTTGTTTCCGGCAATCCCGCCCTTCTCCTCATTGATGTAACGGGTGTAGTCTTGCTGTCCCTTGGCATGGAACTGACCCCATGTTGAGGCAGGACCTGTCAGGTTGATAATTGCACCAACCTTTATATCCTTGGCCCCGGCCCCTCCTGGAAAAGTCAGGGTAATCATCCCTGCCACAATGGCCAAAACAGTAGCCAAAATGGATAATCTACGCATGATCTCTCCTCCTTGATAAATTAGATGTGAATTCATTCCCCTCAAACCCTGTCCTATCCTGGGTTTGAGCGCGGCACCGCCCTTTCCACTCAAGACCTCAATCATATTGTTTCTTATTCAATTCATTATTTCTTGTCAAGAAGTATTGGACGGCCGCATTCCGGAAAAACCTTGACACCAGCAGAAACCAATGCTAAAAATTTCATGAATGAATAATCATTCATTGCAGGCCTTCAGAGGCTCAGAGTTCACCGTTCGGGGTTCAGCGAAAATCTGGGCTCTCAAGCCTTGAACCCGCTAACGGTTACCATTCAACCAGTATAGGGACAATGCACCATGAATAAGAGGAAGGGCAGCGATAAGTACAACAGGATCATAAAAGCAGCCACAAAGATATTTGCCAAAAAGGGCTTTTACTCGGCCAAGATATCCGAAATCGCCGAGGAGGCCCAGGTCGCTGATGGGACTATCTATATATACTTTGAAAACAAGGACGATATCCTGATCTCACTCTTCGAAGAACAGATAAAGGTCGTACTTGAAAATATGAAGGAAAAGATCTCGGGCCTCGATGACCCTGCAAAGAAACTGGAGAAGTTTGCCCTGACCCATCTTCAATTGATTGAGCAGAATAAGGATATGGCAGAGATCATTCAGGTTGAGCTCCGCCAGAGCAGCAGGTTCATGAAGGAATATAATAATGAAAGATTTATCCAATATCTGGACATAATCGGGGATATTGTCAAGGAAGGACAGGAAAAAGGGGTCTTCAAGAAGGACATTATCCCTGGCGTAGCCAAGAGGGCATTTTTTGGGGCCCTAGATGAAATGTCAAGGTTCTGGGTATTGTCAAGCCATAGGCGTTATGACATCGAAACCGCTGCCAAGCAGATCAGCGGATATTTTCTAAAGGGAATGAAGGCCTGAGGGCAAAGGGTCAACCACAACCTCAAAACCAGTGGCTGAAAGGAGGAAAAAGTGAATATTATTGTATCCTTAAAACAGGTCCCGGATACGGAAACCCAGATCAAGATTGGGCCCGATGGGAAGTCAATTGTGAAAGATGATATCAAATGGGTTATGAACCCTTATGATGAATTTGGTGTCGAGGAGGCCTTGAGAATAAAAGAAAAATTCGGTGGCGAGGTCACTGTCGTAAGCCTCGGTCCCAAGAGGGTGACCGAGTCGATCCGCACTGCCCTGGCAATGGGCGCGGACAAGGGAATACTTATAAGCGACGAGACCCTGGAGGGGAGCGATTCTCTCGCAACGGCAAAGGCCATAGCCGCCGCCATAAAGGACCTTGACTATCAACTCATCTTTACAGGGCAGCGAGGAGTGGATGATGACATGGGCGTGGTAGGGGCTTCCCTGGCAGAGCTCTTGGGTATCCCGCAGCTCTCAGTGATCGTGAAGGTGGAACTGGCCGAGGACGGCAAATCGGTAAAGGTACACAGGCCGGTTGAGGGCCAGGTCCTTGTCATCGAGTCGAGTCTGCCTGCGCTTATCACGGCCCAGAAGGGTTTGAACGAACCGAGATATGCATCACTGCCGGGCATAATGAAGGCCAAGAAAAAACCCTTAGAGGAGAAAACCCTGTCTGATCTTGGTTTGGATCCTGCCCAATTCGGGGAAGGGGGAAGAAAGGTAAAGGTCATGGGGCTGAGTCCACCCCCCAAGAGGGCAGAGGGAAAGATCATTGAGGGTGAGACGCCCCAGCAAAAGGCGGCACAACTGGCCAAGCTGCTCCACGAAGAGGCGAAGGTCATTTAACCAGGGTTCGACCTCTCAGCCGTGTGGGCGATGATGAACTGATACGACTTTATATATAAGGAGATACTGCAAATGGCAAAGGGAGTTTGGACAATTGCAGAGCAGAGGGATGGAGAGATCCGAAAGGTTACTTACGAAGTTGCTAGTGAAGGGAGACGCCTGGCGGATTCGTTAGGCCAGGAATTGACGGTAGTATTGCTTGGTTCTGGCATCAAAGACAAGGCAGCCGGCCTGGGCAATTATGGTGCCGACAAGGTCCTGGTGGCCGATGACCCCAGGCTGGGGACCTACACCACAGATGCATATGTGGCGGTCATTTCCCAGCTGGTAAAGGCCGGTGATCCTGCCGTACTTTTGATAGGCGCATCTACTCAGGGAAAGGACCTGTCAGCCCGTTTGTCGGCCCGTTTGAATGTGGGTATGGCTCAGGACTGCACGGCCTTTTCTGTTGAGGGTGAAAATCTCGTGGCAATAAGGCCCATATATGCTGGAAAGGCCTATGCCAAGCTGACCTTTCAAGACAGTTGGCCGCAAATGGCAACCGCCAGGCCGAACGTAATGGCCATAAATGAGCCGGATACCTCAAGATCGGCCGAGGTCGTTGACGCATCTTTCACCCTTGACGATAGTATGCTCAAGACCAAGGTGGTTGACGTGGTCAAGGACGAGAGCGGCAAGGTTGACCTCACCGAGGCGGACAAGATAGTCTCAGGTGGTCGCGGCATGAAAGGTCCGGAAAACTACAAGATCCTCGAAGAGCTCGCAGATCTGATAGGAGGCACTGTGGGGGCCTCTCGTTCGGCCGTAGATGCGGGATGGAGACCTCACTCCGATCAGGTAGGCCAGACAGGGAAGGTTGTCTCCCCCAACCTCTATATCGCCTGCGGCATATCCGGGGCGATCCAGCATCTGGCCGGCATGAGCACGTCCAAGGTGATCGTGGCCATAAACAAGGATGAGGAGGCCCCCATATTTCAAAGGGCCGACTATGGTGTAGTTGCCGACCTATTCGATGTTGTCCCTGCCCTGACAGAAGAGGTCAAGAAATACATCGAAGGCCAGTCTTGACCCTGGATCTGCTGTACCCAAGTACCTCACATTATCAGGACCCGCGATTCAGAGGTTCGAATCTTCAGTGACCTCTGAACCTCTGAACCCCTGAACCCTTCAGTGCATGAGACTCGGCAGGTAGAGGGCAATCTGTGGAAAAATGAGGAGGATTAGGTTGCAGATGAGTAGGGCAATCAGCATAGGGAAGACTCCTCTGAATATTGCCTCCAGGGGGACATCCTTGGCAACTCCGTAAACCACGTAGACGTTTACACCCACAGGCGGCGTAATAACCCCCATCTCTGTAATCAGCACGATAACCACGCCAAACCAGATCGGATCAAAACCAAGGGCCTGAGAGACCGGAAAAAAGATGGGAATGGTCAGCATGATCATGGCCAGGGCATCCATAAAACAGCCCCCGAAGAGATAGAGCAATATGATAATTCCCATGATGGCGTAACCGGGAAGCGGCAGCTCACTGACCCATCTGGCAAGGTCGTAGGGGACCCTCGTAACGGCCATAAAATGACCGAAGACAACGGCCCCGGTCACGATTACCATGACCATGCAACTGATCTTGGTGGTATCGGCCAGGGACCGAGCAAACCCATCCCAGGTCAGTTGCCCCCTGACAAGGGCCAGCAATATGGTCAAGAATGCGCCGGCAGCCGCTGCTTCGGTTGGGGTAAAGATGCCGAAAAAGATACCGCCCATGACCATAAAGAAGATGATCAAGGTCTCAACTACGCCGGTAAAGGACCTGATCTTTTCCTTTGTGGTGGTCTTGGGCCCTGGGGGGGCAAGTGACGGATTTCTGCGGACCCGAATGTAGATTGTGACCAGGAAGAGTATTGATAGGAGTATCCCGGGCAATATGCCTGCTGCAAAGAGCTTGCCGATGGATTGTTCGGTCAATATTCCATACACGATAAAGATTACACTCGGGGGGATCAGGATACCAAGGCTCCCTGCTGCTGCCACCGTCCCCGTGGCCAGACTCATATCGTATTTATATCGCCTCATCTCTGGCAGAGTTACGGTGGCCATGGTAGCCGCGGTTGCGTTTGTTGAGCCCGATATGGCCGAAAACCCGGCACAGGCGCCAACCGTGGCCATTGCAAGCCCTCCACGGCGGTGCCCAAGCAATACATATGCCGCATCGTACAGCCTTTTACTTATGCCGGAGTGGAAGGCAATCTGACCCATGAACACAAAAAGGGGTATTACCGTTAACCCGTAGGATGAAAAGACATCAAAGACATCCCGGGCCAAAAGACTCAGGCCTGCGCTCGGGTTGACCACGTAGCTGAAACCAAGCAGACCCAGGAAGCCCATGACAAAGCCTACCGGCATATTGGAAAACAAAAGGATCACGAGAGTTGTGATCCCTATTATCCCAACTGCCGTTAGACTCATTTGAAAACCGCCTTAATATTCTTTAAAAACGCCGCAAGAATGACAAGACAGACGACCGCAGCCGAGAAACCCACCCCATAGACAAAGGGATAGAAAGGGAGCTGGAGGGTAAGGGAGACCTCACCGGTCTCCTTGAGATGATTGGCATACATGACTGATCGCCAGGAGATCATTGCAAAAAAGAAGATGCTGAAAAAAGACGTAATACTCCCTACGATCGCCTGGCCCCTTTTAGGAAGGAGGCGTACCAGCAGACTAACTGCCACGTGACCCTCTTCTACTGAGGTATGGGCCATGGCGAAAGAGACCGCAACGACTCCCAAATAGCAGACCAGCTCGTAGGTTCCGGGGATTGGCTTGACAGACTCAAGGAAGTTCCATTTATAGGCATGGTAGAGTGTCACTCCAAAACGGAGCACCACATCCGCACATGTAAGAAGCATCATGGAGACAATGGCAACCCCGGCAATATAGTACATCAGCCTTGCCAGGCCGTTGGAGGATCTTTCAAATAGGTCCATTGGTTGTAAGGGCTCTCTGGATCTTGCAAGAGACAGCTTCAATACCATCGGGCTAAAGATTCTCCCGCACGGACGCTCTGCCTTCTTATCATAGAGGCCGGCCAAAAAACAAGAGAAATACTCCTGAGGTTTTTTGGCTTGACAAACTCAAGGTGCCATATGTAGAAATTAGATGGAAAAAAAGATATGGTTTTTTGTAAAATCTGTTGAAAGGAGGGTAGTCGAGGAAAGGGTTTACACTCAAACTTTCTTTTTTAGAGAAGAGGAGGGGCTATATGAAGGCGAAGAGAGGGTTTTTGGTATGTTTTCTTGTCGTGGCGGTCGCGGCGTTCTTTCTGCCCGGTTCCAGTACCGCACTTGCTGGACCAATTGAACTAAGTTACGCTAACTTTTTTCCCCCCACCCATATTCAGGCTAAGCTTGGAGAATCTTGGGCAAAAGAGATAGAAAAGCGGACCAACGGAAAGGTGAAAATTACCTATTATCCCGGTGGGGCGTTACTTAAAGGGCCCCAGGTTTATGATGGAGTAAATAAGGGAATTGCCGACATAGGCATGTCTGTCTTTGGTTACAGCCGGGGCATCTTCCCTTCCATGGAGGCCATCGACCTTCCCATGGGTTATCCGAGCGGCAAGGCGGCCACTGCCGTCATCAATGCCTTCTACGAGAAATTCAAGCCAAAAGAACTCGATAAAGTCAAAGTCTTTTACCTCCACGCCCACGGCCCCGGACTGCTTCACACCAAAAAGCCCGTATACAAACTGGAAGATGTCAAAGGCCTGAAGGTCCGCTCTTACGGCTTTAACGCCAAGCTGGTTGAGGCACTTGGGGGAGTACCCGTGGCCATGGGCCAGGGTGGTGTATATGAGGCCTTGCAGAAAGGGGTAGTTGATGCGACTCTAAGCCCCATGGAAGTACTGAAGGGGTGGAAACAGGGCGAGGTAATTAAGGAGACTGTGGATTGTAAGGACGTCGGTTACACTGCCGGTTTCTATGTAGTGATGAATCTCGACAAATGGAACGTCTTGCCTAAAGACGTCCAGGGGGTCTTTGAACAGGTGAGCGAGGAATGGATTCCCAAACATGGTGAGGCGTGGGATAGCAGCGACAAGGCGGGGCGGGAGTTCACCCTCAGCCTGGGCAACAAGATTGTCCCCCTTTCCCCTCAAGAAAGTGCCCGCTGGGTCAAGGCGGCCCAACCTGTGATTGAGGGCTATATCAAGGATAAGGCAGCGAAGGGACTTCCGGCCAAGGAATATGTAGAGTTTCTCCAGAAAGAGATAAAGAAATACAAATAGGCAAAAATCAATTTTTTTAAAGGGTTGCCGCAACCACGATTAGCGGCAGCCCTTTTTTTGGCCCTCCTCCAGGACCTGCCTCTTCAGATCCCTTTTCAAAATCTTTCCGGTACTGCTCTTGGGTAATTCCGATACGCAGACAAACGACTTCGGGACCTTAAAAGGGGAGAGACGTTCCTTGAGATAGGCCTTCAGGAGGGCCGGGTCCAAGCCTCTTCCCTCTCTTGGGACGATAAATGCAGTAACCTTTTCTCCATATTCTTTATCAGGCAGCCCGATCACTGTACATTCCTGCACCTCAGGCCTGGCATAAAGGATCTCTTCAATTTCCCTGGGATAGACATTCTCGCCACCGGTGATGATCATGTCCTTGAGGCGATCCACAATAAAAAGATACCCTTCTTCATCACTGAGACCGATGTCGCCGGTTCGAAACCAGTCCTCCCAAAAGGCGGACCGGGTCTCTTCCGGCTGGTTCAGGTACCCCTTCATTATGTTCGGACCACGGACGCAGATCTCCCCTTCAGAGCCATTTTCCACCAGGTTGCCGGATTGATCCCTGATCTGGACCTCTATTGTCCCCACAGGTGTACCCACGGAGCCCACCACATGCCGGTAGTAATGATTATAGGTGACCATTGAGGCGCTCTCTGTCATCCCGTAGGCCTCATAGATATCGAGCCCCAAGGCCGCCTTCCACTCACGGACCACCTCCGCTGCCATGCTGGCGGCAGCAGAGAAACAGTACCTGACCGATTTCAGCCGTTTTTTCAGGTCGTCAAGTCCTAGCAACCGAATATAAACGGTCGGCACTGCGTAGAACTTGGTTACTCCATAGGTGTCTATGGCGTGGAGAACCGCATCCAGATCAAAGGAAGGCAAGATCACCAGAGAGCCTGTGCTGTAAATGGTGGCATTCATGATGTGGATCTGCCCGAATACGTGGTTGAGCGGAAGGAAACACAGGGCAGAGTCTCTATGGGTAGATCGCTCGTTATGGGAGACATTATTGATGGAGGTCATCAGGTTTTCGTGTGTCAGCATCACGCCCTTTGGAATTCCGGTGGTACCCCCCGTATAAAGGATGGCGGCAATATCCGAGCGCTCCCTGTCAACGATACTGAACGAACCTTCTCCTGACTCAATGAGCCTTTTATAGTCCATATCCCCATGATCGGAGACAATCAACTCCAGGTAAGGATGGTCATTCCTGTCGCCTAGGTCATCCAGCCTTTCATCCACAGTAAATAGTATCTTCGGCCGAGAGTCGCAAAGGACCTCGGTCAACTCCATCCTTGTCAGGCTATGCGATAGGGAGACCACTACGGCCCCTGCTGCCATTGCCCCAAAATAAAAGGCCAACCAGCGATAGGAGTTGGGGCCGCAAATGGCCACATGATCGCCTGGCCGGACTCCAATCTTCTGGAGTGCACTGGCAACCCTTTTGGACTCCATATAAAATTCCATGAAACAGGCCCTCCGCCCACTATCAATCACGGCGGTCTGATCCGGAAAATAGGTCGCTGCCTGCCGAAGGTTGTTTGCGATATTCATGGTCGTTTATCTTATCACAATGACCAACTGTGTAAAGCTCCTTTGATTGGGTGCAAAGAAAACCCACGACTTCTTGCAAACCCATCAAAAAAAGGCCCAAATCCTTCATCAGGACTTGGGCCTGGGGACCAGGATGATTTCAAAGAATATTCCTTTTTCCGCTCTCCGCTAACTGCACACCCTTTAACCGCTTACGGCTCACCGCTTACTTCCCTCTTTTTTCTGCTCACTTCTTCCCGTTTTCCTCTCACCGCTCCGCAATGGCGACAGCAATCCCCAAATCCCTCCCATCCTCAGACACCCCCACCAGCTTAGGATTCCACGTCCTGCTCACCTGGAACGTCACAACCTCCACCCCCTCCAGCTCATCCCTCTTAAATGCCACCTTCTTCCACTCATGATCACTAAATTCAATCTCTCGCAATAGTCGTTTGTTCCCTAAAATCTTCACGATAACCGGCTCCTTATCGATATCCGGATGACTGCATTGCAAGAAGACCTCCCATCCATCCCCTCCGCCGCCGGTCCCCTCTCCCCTCTCC
>CAYVMN010000071.1:0-20546 GCA_964452575.1 uncultured Desulfobacteraceae bacterium
CTTTTAATGCTAACCTCTAATGGCTAACGGCTAATTGCTAACCGCACAGGTTGAAAGAATTAGGGTCTCAATCACAATTCACCAATCATCAATCGTCAATCCTTCTATGCCTTGGCCCTCTCTTCTTCGGCCCTCTTTTTTTCTCTTTCAATGAAGTCAACGACTGCATCCCCGTGGATCAGGTTGCCCAGCTCAGATCTCAGGCCATCTTCGTCCTCGGCCTCGATTACCAGTATCCATCCTTGGCCGTAAGGGTCTGAATTGATAAGACTGGTATCATCCTCGAGCTCTTCGTTTATTGCCGCGATTTCACCGGATACCGGGGCAACAAGCCTTCCGATCCACTTCCTGGACTGGATCTTTCCACATACCTCTCCCTGCGCTACCTCTTCCTCCTCTTCCGGGAGGTCAACAAATACAATGTCACCGGCCTCTTTCTGGAACATGTCGGTCATCCCAACGGTAACCCGGGCACCTTGCACACGGGCCCAACTGTGTTCCTCATGATAATAGAGCTCATCAGGCATATTGTAACCCTTGATTTCTGCCATTTTCTGCCCCTCCTTTTCACAGGTATATCACTATGAAACTATTTGAACCTTGCCTCTATCGCCCTTGCATGGATAGGGAGACCTTCCACTTCGGCAAGGGTAACAACAATATCTTTCAACCCCTCCAGTCCTTTTTTGCTCAGGTACTGAAATGTGGGTTTCTTTATGAAGTCGTCCACGGATAAGCCTGAGAACATGCGCGCGCACCGGCCCGTGGGGAGGACATGGTTTGTCCCTGATGCATAGTCACCCACAGGAACCGGGGCATAAGGCCCCAGAAATATGGAACCTGCATGCCTGATCTTATTAAGGGTAATGAAGGGGTCTTCAGTCATAATCTGAAGATGTTCAGCTGCATATTCATTGGTAAGATCAATCGCCTGTTCCATATCCTTTGCTACGAGGACGCAGGAATGCTTTGAGATGGACGACTCGAGGACCTCCTTACGGGGCAGGGAATCGAATTGCCGATTAATGATCTCACAGACAGCCCCTGCCAAAGGGGCTGATGTAGTGACCAGGACAGCGGCAGAATCGGGGTCGTGTTCTATCTGGGACAAAAAATCTATTGCGATCAATTCGGGTTCTCCGGTATGGTCGGCAAGTATCAATGCCTCACTGGGTCCTGCGGGTGAATCGATATCCACCTGTCCATATACCAGCATCTTTGCAGCCGTCACATACTTGTTTCCGGGCCCGACTATCTTGTGAACCCTGGGCATGGTCTCCGTACCGTATGCCAGGCCGGCTACTCCCCATGGCCCCCCTACTTTGAAGATCCGGTCGCAGCCTGAAATGTCCGCTGCCACAAGTGTGGCCGGATTCGCCACCATCCCTTTCCCGGGTGGTGTTATGGCAACAACCTGGCCTACGCCAGCGACCTTTGCAGGGAGGACGGTCATGAGGATGGAACTGGGGTAAGCGGCGATTCCTCCAGGGATATAGCACCCCACGATATCTATCGGCCTGGTGATGCGGCCGGCCAGGATGCCGTCCTTCACCTCCATAGACCACATCTCTCGCTCCAACTGTGCCCGATGGAACCTGGTTATGTTGTGGGCTGCGGCCTTCAGGCAATCAACCACTTTGGGGTCCACGAGGCTGTAAGCCCCTTCTATTTCTTCTCTGGTTGCCCCAAGATCGGACGGGCCGATATCATCCTTATGCTTGCGGTAATGATCCAGGGCAACAATATTACCACGGCTCTTTACGTCATTCACAATCTTACGGACGTCCTCATAGATGGAGGAGATGTCCTCCATGGACCTTTCCATTACCCCCCGGAGTCTTTCAGGGGTCAAATCGCTTATCTTTTCAGGCCTGATCTTCATCTGTGGAACTTTCTCCTTTCGTAATAGCTCACCGCAGAGACGCTGAGGACGCTTTGCGGATTTTGCAGTAATCCTTGAGGGCATCCACTGTGCTCTGGAATGCGAGCTTATCCCAGGGGATCTCTTCTTTCGGAAACCATTTGGCCTCCAGCGTCTCATCCTTTGGCACGAGCTCCCCGGCCAGGTACTGTGAAGTATACACGATAACCACTGTCAGATTCCCAGGATAGGAATAGACCCCGACCAGCTCCCCTACCCGGATCTTCAGCCCTGATTCCTCTTGGGTCTCTCTTATGGCTGCGGCCTTTACTTCTTCGTTTCGGTCAACATAACCGCCCGGCATGACCCACTTTCCTTTCTGCGGGTTGATCCCTCGCTTAAGGAGAAGGATCTTACCGTCCATCTCCAGGATCGTGCAGACCACAACCTTTGGATCCAGGTACAAGATGAACTTACAGGCACTGCAGACAAGTCTTGGAGGTTCATTCGGTTTCAATACCGATCTCTTGAGTGCCCCGCCACATGCGGGACAGAATCGAAATTCGACGTTATGTTGATTTATGCCCAATTCTCAATGCCTCTTCTCTTCTTTATTCAACTGCCCCTGTGCCCAGGGTGAACTACGAGACGCCTTGGGGGGTAGTTCCCTGTAAGCCACACATAGTCTGCAACCTTTTTACTTAGGGTTACCGGCTTGGTCAAGGGGTAGAGTACGATAGCGGCCACACTGACGTTTATACGCTTCAGGGTCCGTTCCGGGACGCCATACCTATTAATAATGTGCCCATTTCCTGTAAAGACCACCATCTTTCCATTTTTCTTTTTCAGGTATTTTGCGATATTTTCTGCCATGGTCTCTTCCCAAACGCACTGGGCCTGGTAAAAGAAATCAAACCTCTTCAAATCATCCGTAGGGTGTTCTTCGTAAACCCCACGGAGGTATTCGCGATGCCTTTCGTTTTCCAGATCGATGACATCTGCCAGTTGCTTACGTTCCAGGGGTTCGAGACTGTCGAGTCCGGTCCTCGCCACCTTCCTAACGATATCATTCGGTGCGTTGATGGCGAGGATGGTTCCCCGTTTTTCCTTTGCCAGCAATATCAAGGGGCGGTAAAAGTGATAGTCTAGGCCCCATTGCCTTTTCCAGTCCACTTCTCGCAGGAACAGCTGTTCTGTCAGGCCCCCCTCCATGTACCTGTCGATGACCGGTTGCTGGGGCTCCTGGAAAAACTCCATTGCGACGGTCACGGGGCCGTACCTTGTGATCAGGGCATGCAGGATCTGGACCTGTATGAGGTGATGCTCCGGGTTGTCATGGACCTCCCCGATAAAGGTCACCTCGACGGAACCCAACTGATCAATCAATTCCTCGAAGGATATGGCCTTTCCGGTCTCGAGGTGGATTATTTGACCGATACCGAAACGTTGAAGCGTTCCCTCAATGGAGGCAAGAGGAGGCATCGTATGTGGCATGGTCGCACATCCCCCTACGAAAAAAAGGGTTAATAGCACAAAAGAGGTTAAGTATCGCCGGTCGTGATGTTTCACTGGGGGATTCCCCGGTCCCGAAAGATATGAACCTGTGCGGTTAGCCATTAGCCATTAGCAGTTAGCTCCAAAACTACAAACAGCTGCGTGGTTTTGCACTGAATTCAAAGCCCCATTTCTTGATAAATTTTTGTTGATGGTCTCGCAAAAAGAAGGAAATCACCGTTTTTTGTCATTCCAGCCCATATCAATTCCGGTATAAACACCAGGCGGAATCCAGTCTTTTTAATTGGTTACGCACGGTCTTGACGTCAGTTTTCACAGGAGTGACAACTTTTTACGAATTCATCATCTTTGTTTTCTTACAGCCTTCCGATATTATTCGACTAATGGCTAACGGCTAAGAGCTAACCGCACAGGTTCAAAGATATTGGCCTTGACTGGGCTAATACCTATCATTTACCCTGCTCACATGCAACTTATTAGTTTATAAGCACATATTCTGACTCGGAGTGAAAGGCAATCAAGATCTCGATACAGGGGATAGGTGTAAGGCGTAAGGCGCAAGGCGTGAGGCGCGAGGCAATTGAAAGGGGGTGAAGACCTGCGAAATCGAGCATGTTTTCTTTGGTAAGGTATGAATAAGACTGGAAAGGCCCAATATGAACTGGATTCCGAACGACTGCGAGGCATACTCCCGGATGGATCTGGGGTGTATATGTTTAAGGAATCCTCCGGCCGGGTTATCTATGTAGGCAAGGCAAGGTCCCTAAGAAAGAGGGTCTTGTCCTATTTCAAACCCCTTACTGATCTTCCCCACAAGACTGCCCTCATGATGAAAAAGGCCTCAGGCCTTGATTTCATCATAACTTCTACCGAGCAGGAGGCATTTATCCTTGAGAGCAATCTCGTCAAGAGGCATATGCCCCGCTATAACATTATTCTGAGGGACGATAAACAATATCCCTGCCTGCGGCTCGGTATGGGAGACCCTTACCCCCGCCTGACCATTGCCAGGAAGATAAAAAAGGATGGAGCGATTTATTTTGGACCTTTTTCATCTGCCAACTCGGTGCGCAGGACCCTTAAGGTGATCGATAGGGTCTTCCAGCTCCGGAAGTGCAAGGGTAAGGGGTTTCCTAAACGTGAGAGGCCTTGCCTGAACTATCAGATGGATCGCTGCCTTGGTCCATGCTCCAATAACATCCCAGAATCGGAATATGGGGAGGTCATTGGCCAGGTGAGGCTTTTTCTGGAAGGACGGAACCGGGAATTGATAGGTCAACTGAAAAAGGATATGGAGGAGGCTGCAGATTGGCTGGATTTTGAAAAGGCCGCCAGGATAAGGGATCAGATCAATGCCATAGAAAGGACGGTTGAACGTCAGCATGTGGTGTCAAGGCAGCTGGAAGATCAGGATATTATTGGCCTGGCACAAAAGGGGGAGCTTTATCAGGTGGTCATCCTTTTTGTCCGCAAGGGGTATCTCGTAGGGGGCCGCGACTACCTACTCATGGATCGGGGCGTCTCTGCCCCTGAAATCATGGAGGCCTTTTTGAAGCAGTACTACCTGCGAGAGTCCTTCATCCCCCAACAAATACTCATCTCGGATCCGGTTGAAGACGGCCTGGCTATTAGAGAAAGTCTCAGCCGTTTGGCCGGGAGAAAAGTTGTGATTCATAGACCGTTAAAGGGAGAGAAACTCAAACTGGTGAAGATGGCAGTGACAAATGCAGAGAACCTCCTGGATAGACATTCGGAATGGGAGAAGAAAGACCTGATGGGTCTTGCCCAGTCAGTCCTGGGGCTGGCTGGGAGCCCCAGGTTCATAGAAGGGCTTGATATCTCAAACCTGCAAGGGGACCAGGCAGTCGGAACCATTGTCAGTTTCGTTGACGGCCTTCCTTACAAGGCAGGGTACCGGAATTACAGGCTGAGGGCAGTAGATGGGATCGATGACTATGGCATGATGACGGAGCTGGCGGAGAGGAGACTGGCCAAAGGGGATTTGCCCGATCTCTTCCTGGTGGATGGGGGCAAGGGGCATCTCTTGACGGTCAAAAGGGTGCTTGACCGGCAGGCCCGCTCAGGATCCGGCCAAGAGGGAGGCAGGGTATGCCCAGGTGTGCCTGAGGTGATATCCATTGCAAAGCCGGATGAAGAGAGGCAGGAGAAGTATGACCGGATATATCTCCCGGGCAGGAAGGATCCTTTGAGGCTGAGAGAGGATCATCCTGTCTTGCTCCTAATGATGCGAATTCGGGACGAGGCCCACCGCCGAGCCATATCCTACCACCGGAAGCTGAGAAGGAAAGGACTGAGGGAGTCGGATCTGGATCTTATACCCAACATCGGGGTCAGACGAAAGGGTCTCCTCCTTCAACATTTCAAGGACATAAATGCCATAGCAGAGGCCACTCCAGATGACCTTGCTGAGGTACCGGGGATAAGCCGCTCCCTGGCAATGAAAATCTTCTCCTATTTCCACCTAAACCCTTGATTTTTCGGACGTGAAGTTCTTTAATTAGTAACACTTGAGCGTTTTGAAAGAGAGGCAGAGGACCGCGAGGGCCTTTTTCCCTCTCCCCTGCCTGTGTCCCGATTACATCGGGATATTTAAAGGTAAGGGGGCGTGGTCCCGATTACATCGGGATGAAGAGTTTGGGTTACGTCCTTTGGAAAAAAGACCCTCGCGGTCCTCTTATTCCTCAGTATTTCCGAAGCGCTAAAGTACTACTTTAATTACAAGGTCGAAGCCTGCTGGGCCGGAGGCAGGGCCAGATTGAGGTCATTGGGAAGCAAGCTATGTTTGGAAAATTGGTAAAGGGTATTTTCGGGAGCAAGAATGAGAGGGAATTGAAACAGATGGCGCCACTGGTTGATAAGATCAACTTGCTGGAGCCGGATTTTAAGGCCCTCTCAGATGCCCAACTTCTCTCAAAGACCGCCGAGTTTAAGGAAAGGATATCAAGAGGGGAGCCTTTGGAGGATCTTCTCCCGGAGGCGTTTGCCGCTGTGAGGGAGGCCTCGGTGCGGGTGCTGGGCATGAGACACTTTGACGTCCAGTTGATCGGGGGCATAGTTTTGCATCGAGGAAAGATCGCCGAGATGAAGACCGGCGAGGGCAAGACGCTGGCCGCAACACTCCCACTCTACTTAAATGCCCTAACAAGTCGAGGGGCACACTTAGTGACTGTCAATGATTATCTCGCCCAAAGAGACGCTGACTGGATGGGGGGGATCTATAAGGCACTGGGCCTCTCTGTCGGGGTAATCGTACACGGAATGGATGACGTCGAGAGAAAAGAGGCCTATGGCTGCGACATTACATACGGAACCAATAACGAGTTCGGGTTCGACTATCTCCGGGACAATATGAAGTTTGAAATCAGCGATTTTGTCCAGAGGGGTTTTTATTATGCCATTGTGGACGAGGTGGACAGTATACTCATTGATGAGGCAAGAACCCCTTTGATAATTAGCGGCCCTGTAGAACACAGTGAGAGTAAGATCTATGAGGAGGTAAGACCCCATGTAATCAATCTACAAAAAAGACAGGGGACGGTCATCCGCTCGCTCTTGAAAGATGTGCGTGCGGAGCTTGAGAAGGGGGTCCTGGAGGATAAGACCATTGAGACCTTGCTTCAGATCAAGAGGGGTGATCCCAAGAATCCTGTGTTCTTGGACATTGTTGCCCAGCATCAGGCACTGAAAAAACAAATCGACAGGACAGAAAGCCTGCTAAGGGCACAAAAGCTCCTGCCAGAGTTGGATCAGATCCTTTACTGCACCATTGACGAGCGAAGTAATGCCGTGGAACTGACCGAAAAGGGGATCGAGCTCCTCACAAGTGGCGGCCGGAGCGATTTCACCCTGCCCGATATAGATGAGGAGAGCTATTACATCCGGGAGAATAAGGAGCTATCAGGGGAGGAGAAGGATCAACAGCTCAGGGACCTTGAAGAACGCTATGTCAGATCGTCAGAGGTCCTCCACTCTACCCAGCAGCTTATCAAGGCCTATTGGCTCTTTGAGAAGGATGTCCATTACGTTATCAAGGACGGCCAGGTCGTGATTGTTGACGAGTTTACAGGCCGGATGATGCCGGGAAGGAGGTGGAGTGATGGGTTGCATCAGGCCGTGGAGGCCAAGGAAGGGGTCAGCGTGGCAGGAGAGAACCAGACCTTGGCCACGGTCACTTTCCAGAATTTTTTCAGGACCTACGAGAAGCTTGCCGGTATGACCGGTACGGCAGATACCGAGGCGGAGGAGTTCAACAATATATATAAACTGGATGTGGTCGTTGTCCCCACAAATGAAAGGATGATCCGACGGGATTACCCGGACGTCATTTATAAGACGGAAAGGGAAAAGTTTAAGGCGGTACTTGAAGAGATAACGGAATTGTACGAAAGGGGGCAGCCCGTTCTGGTGGGTACTGTATCTATTGAGAAATCGGAGATGTTGAGCAAGATGCTGAAGAGGGCCGGGATACCTCATTCCGTCTTGAATGCCAAACATCACCAGAAGGAGGCGGAAATCATCGCCCAGGCTGGCCAGGCGAAGACCGTAACAATCTCCACCAATATGGCTGGAAGGGGGACCGATATTGTCCTTGGTAGGGGGGTGACGGATCTGGAAGGCCTTCATGTCCTGGGGACAGAAAGGCATGAGAGCCGCCGCATCGACAACCAGCTCAGGGGTCGATCCGGAAGACAGGGCGACCCAGGCACTTCCCGTTTTTATCTCTCGCTCGAAGACGATCTCCTGAGGATATTCGGATCTGATAAGATCTCCTCCATCATGGACCGCCTGGGCATGAGAGAAGGAGAGCCCATCGAGCACAACCTGATCTCCCGCGGCATCGAGAACGCCCAGAAAAAGGTGGAGGGCCATAACTTCGATATAAGGAAGCACCTGCTCGAATATGACGATGTAATGAACAGGCATCGGGAGATCATTTATTCCCTTAGAAAAGACATACTGGGAGGTGAAGGGCTTGGTCAGATTGTGGAGAACATGATCGATGAGAAGGTTGAGGACCTTGTTGATAAATGGATTGATCCCAAAGAATTCCCGGATGACTGGGATATCCAGGGCCTAATAAACGGCGTCTCCAGGCTCTTCGCGTTCCGGGCCAAGATCACGGCTGAACATATTGGAGAAGAGGCCTTTGATGCCCTGAATCCAGATACCCTCAAGGAGATGATCAAGGGGCAGGTCCATTCTGCCTATGAGGAAAGGGAGAAACTGCTCGGCAAGGAGGATCTAGAGCATCTTGAGCGCATCATCATACTCCAGATTATAGATAACCAGTGGATAATGCACCTCCAGAACATGGAGCACATGAAGGAGGGTATCGGGCTTCGCGGCTATGGGCAGCTTGATCCTCTCAAGGAATACCAGAAGGAGGGGTTTGCACTCTTTGAAGGGCTTATGGACGGGATCAGGGAAGAGACCCTAAGCACGCTTTTCCGCATACAGCTGATGAGACGGGGGCGCCAAGAGCCAACTGAAAAGAAAAAGAGGCAATTACGCATGAGCCATGGAGATGAGGTTTCAGAGGTTGCAACGGTCAGGAGAAAGGGAAAAAAGATCGGGAGAAATGCCCCCTGCCCGTGCGGGAGCGGGAAAAAGTACAAGAAGTGCTGCGGGGCGAATAAGTGAGGCCTTGGGCGCAGGGCTTTAGGCGTAAGGTGAGGCGGGAGGCGTGAGACGTACGGCGCAGCGCGTTAGAGCCTTAATAGGGTTGAAAGGTTCAGGGTGTGGTGTTTCGTGCTTGAGATTTGGAATTTAAAGACAGGCGCCTCTGAAATCTGCCCACTGGACACTATTTCGGTTGCGGCCGTAGGCCTGCTTTAGGGTAAAGGGCTATCTGTAGTCTGGACTGGAAAGGCAATGGATAAGGAAAAATATGTGATACGAGGCTTTAGGGCCTCAGCTACCTCTGCGGGCCTCAAGAAAGATAGGGGCCTGGACCTGGCATTGATTGTCTCGGATAGGGAGTGCGTAGCGGCCGGCGTGTTCACGGCCAATAAGGTCAAGGCAGCCCCGGTCATCCTCAGTCATGAGCATCTTGCAGGCCGGAGGGCAAGGGCCGTCATATCTAATGCCGGAAATGCAAATGCCTGTACCGGAGAGGTCGGCCTAAGGGACGCCCGCCGGACGGCCGAGCTTGTGGCCAAGGAATTGGGAATAGTTCCTGAAGAGGTCCTGGTTGCCTCGACAGGCGTAATTGGTAAGCCCCTCAATATGGAGGTGATTGAGAAGGCCATTCCCGGTCTGGTAAATGGCCTTTCTCCAGAAGGGATCCCCCTTGCGGCCCGGGCCATTATGACCACCGATTCGTTTTCAAAGCTCACTTATTTTGACGGGAAGGTCGGCGGTAGGCCTTACAGGGTATTAGGCATTGCCAAGGGGGCCGGCATGATCATGCCCCAGATGGCCACCATGCTGTGCTTTGTACTGAGCGATATCCTGATTGATGCAGACGACCTGAGAGATGCCCTTGTTTCATCCGCAGAAATGACATTCAACCGTATCACTGTTGATGGCGATACAAGCACAAATGACACGGTTCTGGCCCTGGCCAATGGGCTCGCAGGGAACAAGACTCTGTCCCAAAGAGAGTGGAGGGGTTTCACCAAAGGCCTCGAGACGGTGATGGGGGAACTGGCCCATATGATCGTTCGGGACGGCGAGGGCGCCACAAAGCTCGTCAACATAAGGGTCAAGGGGGCTGCAAGCGCCTCCGACGCCCTCAGGGCAGCAAGGGCAGTTGCCAATTCAAGCCTGGTCAAGACGGCCTTTTTCGGGCAGGACCCCAACTGGGGAAGGATCATGGCCGCCCTGGGGAGGGCAGGGATTGAAATGGAGGAGCGGGCCGTAGACATATGGATTGACGGGGTCCAAATCGTTGGAGAAGGGATGGGGAAGGGGGCGAAGGCCGAAAAGGGGGCGGCCAGGAGAATGGCCCTAAAGGAATTTATGCTTGAGATCGATCTCCACCAGGGCACCTTCGAGGATCGGATCATAACCTGCGACCTGACGCAGGACTATATAAGAATCAATGCCGATTACCGCACCTAATTTGATTTAGTCGAGCGGTTGAGTGGTCGAGTCGTCAAGAGGAAAAACCGACGTCCGGTGAAGGGCCCAATCATTTGACTATTCAACGATTCAACAACTCAACTATATCGCTGGAGATGCAGGGGAAAATATGTTCGCAGTCATTATGTGCGGGGGCTCGGGGACCCGATTCTGGCCGGCAAGCCGGAGGCACAGGCCCAAGCAGTTCCTGAACATAACCGGCAAGGGTCCTATGGTCGTGGAGACCTGCAACAGGCTCGGGCCCATGATCGGCGACGAAGAGATGATACTCATCCTGGGACAGGAACACTTAGAGTATGCAAGAGGCCTCTTCATTGGGAGGGGCGTCCATCTCGTGGCTGAGCCTGTTGGAAGGAATACGGCTCCCTGCATTGGCCTCGGCGCCATTTATGCCCAGCATCTGGGGTGTAAAGGGGCCGTCGCCTTTCTCCCTGCAGATCACTTTATTGCTGACCCTTCCTCCTTCCTGGGGGCCCTCAGGGAAGCAGGGAGGCTTGCAGGGCCTGGAGGGATTGTGACCCTTGGTATACTGCCCAATAGGCCCGAGACCGGTTATGGGTATATACGCAGGGGGGCCAATCTGGGGAGAGCAGGTGAAGTCAGCGCATATAGTGTCCTGGAATTTGTGGAGAAGCCGGATCTAAAAACAGCCGGCGGCTACCTTGCGGACGGGGAACATTATTGGAACGGGGGCATCTTTGTCGCTACCCCGAAAACCGTGCTGGATGAGATACAGAGACATCTTCCGACCCTTTACAAAGGGCTGATACGGATAAGAGATGCAATGGGGACACAGGGGTTTGATGCGGAGTTAACTGAGGTATATAAAGGGATTGAAGCCATTTCCTTTGACTACGGAATCATGGAAAAGACCACGGCAGATGTGTACGTTGTGCCGTGCGAATGCGGGTGGAGTGACGTGGGCTCTTGGGCATCGCTTTATGAACTAAGGGCAGGAGGTCATGACAGTAATAAAAACCTGGCTGATGGAGAGACTCTCCTGGTCGAATGTGAGCGTAGTTTTGTCTCTGCCCAGGGAGGACGTCTGGTGGCCTGTCTCGGACTCGATAACTGTCTGGTGGTGGATACAACCGATACTGTCTTGGTGAGTGATCTAAATCGATCACAAGATATCCGGGAGATTGTTGAACGACTGAGACGAGACGGAAAGGAGAGACTTCTGTGAAGGCCCATATATTTCGAGAATACGACATCCGCGGGACCTATCCTGATGAACTGAATAGGGAGACAACCCGCCTCCTGGGTCTTGCCCTGGGCACATACTATCAAGGAAAAGGCGCGAGGCGGATTTCCCTGGGCCGGGACTGCCGGCTGAGTTCTTCGGAGCTCGCGCAGGGGCTGAGAGGGGGGCTCCTGGAATCTGGGATGGAGGTTGTTGATTTGGGCATGATACCTACGCCTGTCCTCTATTTTTCCCTCCACAATCTGGACGTGGATGGTGGAGTCGAGGTGACCGGAAGCCATAACCCGCCTGAGTTTAATGGCTTTAAGGTCTGCCTGGGCCATTTATCTGTCTTTGGTCAGGAGATCCAGAAGATAAGAGAGATCGCTGAAGCCGGCGATTTTAGGCGTGGCAAAGGCAAGCTGGAGGAGGCCGAGGCCCTGAGGGCCTACGTCAGGTATGCACAAGAAAATATTGGATGCGGTCCCGTCAAGAGGAAGGTAGTGGTAGATGGCGGCAATGGGGTTGCCGGCCCGGTTGGAAGCGAGATCTATAAGACCCTGGGCCTTGACGTGGTTCCCCTTTTCTGTGAACCGGACGGCAGATTCCCGAACCATCATCCAGACCCTACAATTCCCGAATACCTTGATTCCATGAAAGCAAAGGTAAAGGAGACATCGGCAGACCTTGGAATTGCCTATGACGGTGACGGGGACAGGATCGGGGTTGTTGACCCGGAGGGAAACATCATATGGGGAGATCAATTGCTGATTATCTTTTCAAGGGATCTGCTGGAGCGCCATCCCGGGGCCAAGATAGTGGGAGAGGTCAAGTGCTCCCAGGTGCTGTATGACGACATAGGGGAGCGGGGTGGAGTGGGGATCATGTGGAAGGCGGGCCACTCCCTGATCAAGAGCAAGATGAAAGAGGAAGGAGCGCTCCTGGCCGGAGAGATGAGCGGGCACATCTTTTTTGGCGAGCGGTACTTCGGTTATGATGATGCCATCTATTCAGGTGGACGCCTGCTGGAAATACTTTCGAGGTCTGACAGGGGCTTGAAGGATCTGTTGGCCGGTATCCCTAAGATGGTCAATACCCCTGAGATCCGAATCGATTGTCCTGATGAGAAGAAGTTTGAGATTGTGGCCCGGATGACAGAGGAATTCAAGAAGGACTTTAAGGTGATAGATGTGGATGGCGCCAGGGTCATCTTTGACCGTGGATGGGGGCTTATAAGGGCCTCTAACACACAACCCGTACTGGTGCTGCGTTTTGAGGGGGCAGATGAAAGGCACCTTGAAGAGATTCGGAAGATCTTTATGGATAAGTTAGGAAAGATACTGTAGTGCCTTCTTCATACCCTTTTTTACCTCAACTTCATCCTGGCAAGTAATACCAGTATCTCTTGTTCCTTGGAACGGAATATCCTTTTCTCGGCCCTGATTTCAAGGATTCCCGACATCTCCCGGAAAAACCCCATACTCGTTTTCCTGACCCCTTCAGCAAGTATTATTTCTCCTCCGGGCCTGAGGCAGGCCTTGAACAATTCCATGAGGGGACCATAATCCTTTTCACTGTAAAGGATCTCAGATCCAATGATACGATCAAATGTCTCATCCAGCCTCGGGTGGTTCCAGTCGAGCTTACAGATCTCCAGATTGGACCTCAGGGCAGGGAGATTTATCTCTGCATTGGCCCGGGCGAAATTGAGGGCATCGGGGTTGTATTCTGTCATGGTCACCTTGTGGCCAAATGACGATGCCACCACCCCTACAAGGCCAAGGCCGCAGCCGATCTCCAGGATTCGTTCTTGAGGATCGACCGTGATCCCGGCAAGGTAATCGGCAAGGACAAGGGATGCCTCCCAGGGTTTTGACCATAAGGGAAAATCGTGAAAAATATCCTGGGGGTCCACAAATCGATCGAGAGATCTTGGGACAAGGAGTGTGAATCTCCTTCCTTTTATCGACAGATCCTTGATATCGGTTTCATATTGACTGTAAAAGGACTCCAATGAAAACATCAGGACACCTTTGACCTTCATCGGTTTAAGAGCGGGAAGGCGTTCAAGGTTACCTTATACCTGGAAAGGGCATTCCTGGCAAGTTTACAGGGTTCCTAGTTGACATGATTTTTTGTTGACACCCATTTTCTTTTTCCATATTTTAAACACCTTTGAAAATGGGGAGATGAAAGCGGCAGGAATCTTCTCCGAAGGCAATGTAATATAATCTCTTAGGGTGATACGGAGGATTATATGATCCATGCGAAGGGGTTGACCAAGTATTTCGGGGATTTGTGCGCCGTGGATCAAATAGATCTGGACATCCCGAAAGGGGAAATCATGGGCCTTCTAGGACCCAATGGGGCAGGAAAGACCACGACCTTGCGGATGCTGACCGGTTTTCTGAGGCCCACCTCCGGAAGTATTATGGTAAAGGATTACAGCATTGATGAGCAACCCCTTGAGATCAAAAGACTCATAGGCTACCTCCCGGAGTCGGCACCCCTCTACCATGACATGCTGGTCTATGATTACCTGGGCTACGTGGCAGATGTCCGAGAATTGGGGAGGGATCAGAAACACTCCCAGATTAGCCATCTGGCTGAGCTATGCGGCACCAAGGAAGTCATGCATAGACCCATAGGCGAACTCTCAAAGGGATATAAGCAGAGGGTAGGCCTCGCTCATGCCATGATGAATGACCCCGAGATACTAATTGTGGATGAACCCACCTCAGGCCTGGATCCCAATCAGATAGTTGAGATCAGAGATATCATAAGGAGGATAGGAAAGGAGAAGACCGTTGTCCTCTCCACCCATATCCTCAGTGAGGCAGAGGCCACATGTGACCGGGTAGTCATTATCAACCGGGGCAAGATCGTCGCTGACGGGAGCACCGAGACCCTGAGGCAATCTTACAGCGGAGAATATTTCATACACCTGTCCCTGCAGAACGCTGACTACGATTCGGCAAAGGCGGTTCTGGAATCCGTAGACGGGGTCCTGGCCGTAATTCCCATAGAAATGGACCAAGACGGGATGGGCACCCTCCACGCAAGGATTACCTCTGGTTCATCTGAGGATATAAGGGGAGAGATATACCGCAGGATCAAAGAGACCGAATGGGTCCTGCTGGAACTTCACCGAGAGGCCAAGACACTGGAGAACATATTTCGAGAACTCACCAGGGAGAACTGATATGCGGCAAGTCCCACGCGTTTGCAGGAAAGAATTCAATAGCTATTTTGTGTCTCCCATTGCCTATATCGTAATTTCTATCTTCCTATTGGTTACAGGCTGGTTCTTTTTCTCCACCTTCTTTCTATTCAATCAGGCCAGCCTCAGGAACTTCTTTGAACTCCTCCCCATTATCTTTTCTTTTGTGGTCCCGGCCATCACCATGCGCCTTTTCTCCGAGGAATTTAATATCGGCTCTTACGAGATTCTTATGACCATGCCGGTCACCTTCTGGGATGCCGTTTTGGGCAAATTCCTGGCCGGAGTTGCATTCCTGGTGTGCATGCTGATCCCTACGGTTTCATACCCTATTACGGTTTCTTTTCTGGGGCAGCTGGATTGGGGACCAGTCCTTGGAGGATACATCGGGGCAATCCTCTTGGGAGGGGCATTCACTTCCATCGGGCTCTTTGCCTCATCACTTACCCGAAACCAAATCACCGCCTTTATTATCGGGGTGGCCATTTGTTTCAGTTTGACGGTGATAGACAGGACGCTTTTATTCCTCCCTCGCTCAGCGTTAGGATTCATAGGACACCTGGGGGCGGACTTTCATTTTCAGAACATCTCGAAGGGCATAGTAGATTCAAGGGACGTCCTGTACTTTTTGAGTGTCAGTTTTGTAGCCCTTTACGGTGCACACCTGGTCATCCAGGAAAAAAGCTGAATCCCTCGGTTCACACAAGATACTTGATGAAGGAGGAGAAGGGATGGGCATGAGAGAGAGATCAGGAAGGTATGTCAAATTTTTTGCCTACCTGGTCATCGTTATCTTGATCAATATGGCAGCCATAACCCTCTTTTTTCGGTGGGATCTGACAGAGAATAAGGTCTTCTCAATCTCCGAGGCCAGCCAAGATGTCGTGTCAACACTCTCCGAGCCGTTGACCATAAATGTATTTTTCACCAGTAATCTCCCGGCCCCTTACAATAATGTCGAGCAGTATCTCCGGGATCTCTTGAAGGAGTACTCCATATATGCCAACCAGTATTTCAACTATCGCTTCTATAATGTGAGTGCAGAAGAGGGGGATATTAACCAAGAGGCAAAGAAGAACCAGGAACTGGCCAATAGCTATGGCATCTATCCCATCCAGATCCAGACAGTAGAAAAGGACGAGGTAAAATTCCAAAAGGCCTATATGGGACTCGTAATGATCCATGGGGATATTATCGAGCGGCTTCCCACCATAACCTCGACCGACGGCCTGGAATACCAGCTTACGACCGGAATCAGGAAGCTCAACAATAAGGTGGGGGCACTCCTACGCCTGCCTGGGAAGATCAAGATCAGACTGTTCCTGTCGTCTTCTCTCCAGGATGTTGCACCCCTGATGCGCTTAAACAGGCTCTCAGAGGTCCCCAAGGAGTTGGAAAAGATCGTAGGGGAACTGAATAAGAGGAGCTTCGGAAAGCTCGAATTCCAATATCTTGATCCAACAAAGGATGCGAGTCTGGAAAAGGAATTGAAGAAGTACAATATCATGAAGCTCAAGTGGCCGGCCCTATCCGATGGCAGTATCCAGGCCGGCAGCGGCTCCATAGGTCTTGTGATGGAATATGGGGACAGGGCTGTGGAGATCCCATTGGTCAGCGTCATGCGACTTCCAATTATAGGAACCCGGTACCAGATGGTTAATCTTAACAAGATGGATGAAATAATAAATGAAAACCTGGAATCCCTCATCGACATCAACCAGGACCTGGGCTATTTGGCAGATCACGGTACTCTGAATCTCCCTGTTCGCTCACCGATGGGCCCTATGGGAAGGTCGGAACGAGAGCCCCTTTCCAATTTCCAACAGCTCGCCTCACAGAATTACACCATCAAGCCGGTGTACCTAAAAGGGGGGACCATCTCCGAGGGCTTCAACTGCCTTGTGATTGCACGGCCAACAGAGAATTTCAGCGACTATGAACTCTTCCAGATTGATCAGTTCCTGATGCGGGGTAAGAGCCTAGCCCTGTTTCTGGATGCCTTTAAGGAGGTCATGCCCCCTGAAAACATGCCCGTACAATACGGTCGGGGCCCGCAATATCTCCCTCTGGATACAGGGCTCTCAAAGCTCTTGGAGCATTATGGTATCCGTGTCAAGCAGTCCTTTGTTTTGGACGAGAGCTGCTTTAAGCAGGTAATGCCCCAACAGCTGGGAGGGGGAGAAAGGGAGATCTATTTTGCCCCTCTGATCAAGAGTCCCTATATAAACAAGGATCTGGGATTCATGAAAAATATCAAGGGCCTCGTGACCTTTAAGATTGCTCCACTGGAGTTGGATGAGAAGCGGATCAAGGAAAGTGGTCTGAAGGCCTACAGACTGTTTTCCTCATCTGACAGGTCATGGGAGCTGAGCGGGAATATCAACCTCAATCCGGTTTTTCTAAGCCCACCCCAATCCAAGGACAAGATGAAAAGCCATCCCTTGGCATACATCTTAGCAGGTGAATTCCCGAGCTATTTTCGAGGGAGGCCTGTCCCTGAAAAGGATGTGGAGGAGGAAAAGGGCAAAAAGGAGGACAAGGAAAAGGCAGGTTCCAAGACAGGGCCGGAAAAGAGACAGGATAAGGAACTCTCAAAAATCAGGGGCGAAGGGGAGATAATTGCAAAGGGGAAGCCGGGGAAGATATTCCTTGTGGCATGCTCAGAGATGCTCAAGAACAGCCTGCTGGATCCGACGGGAAGGACCCCGAATGCCACTTTTTTGATGAATGTGTTAGACTCCTTGAATGACCGGGAGGAGATCGCAGCCATGCGGAGCAAAGAGCAGCGCTTCAATCCGCTTCAGGACACGAGGCCAGGGACCAAGACCTTTGTGAAGACCTTCAATATAGGGGTGCTGCCTGTGCTCGTGGTCCTCTTTGGGCTACTGGTGTGGTTCCTCCGGCATTCGCGAAAGAGACGCATACATATGATGTTTCAGAAATAAGAAGGGTCTTCAATGAGGGTAAAGAAGGAATATGTCGTACTCGTCTTGATCATTTTGGCATTGTCTGTCTATCTCTTCCTTCGTAGTCGCGACAGGAGCCTATACAAGGTCCCCGAGGTCCCTGAAGTTGCCCCCGAAGACATAACCCGGATCCAGATATCAAGGCCTGGCAGCACGATTTTGATGACCAAAAGGGATGACCGTTGGTACATTGATCCTCAAAAATTCCCTGTTGACGCCGACAAGGTCAAAGGGATGCTCGATCACATCAAAGGGATTACACTGACGGCCCTGGTGTCGGAGGCCAAGGACTATTATAGGTACGAGCTTGGCAATGATCAAAAGATTACTGTAAAGGCCTGGATAGGTGATAAGCTAAGCAGGAGTTTTGACGTGGGCAAGCCGGCCCCGTCCTATCGTCATACCTTCGTGAAGCTGCCGGAGGATAGCAATGTCTATCATGCCAGGGGGAATTTCAGGAGCAATTTCGACCAGACAGTCGAAGGCCTGAGGGACAAATCAGTTCTTTCATTCGACAAAAAGGAGATCCGGCAATTGACGATAGGCAAGGCCGAAAAGATGCTGGTCCTGGAACGGAAAGAGGTGCCTGTTGAGCCGGGTTCCGGCCAGGGTGCGGATAAGAAGACCGCTTCAAGAAAGGAGACAGTATGGGTGAATCCAGAGGGCAAGAAGGGGGATGGGTCCAAGGTAAATTCTCTGCTCGACAGCCTCTCCAGATTAAAGTGCAAGAAATACATAGAGGACCGGAAAAAGGAAGACTTTAAGGACCCAGTTTATACGGTTCGGCTGAAAGGTGCCCATGAATACAGCCTTTCAATATTTGCCAGGAAAGACAAGGACTCTAAGACCTACCCGGCTGTCTCCTCCCAGAACGACTACCCCTTTGAGCTGGCGGATTACCAGGCCGACAGGATCATGACAGAGCCAGAAGAGATGATCAAAAGGCCGAAAAAATCCTGAACCGGCCGCCCTCCTCTTTCGATGCTATCACAATTCCCGGGCAGATAAACCCTAACGGGGGAATATCGTGGAAGGACTAAGATCAGGTCTTAACAGACCTCTTGTACTTGCAACACAGAATGAAGGGAAGATAGCTGAATTCAGGGCCTCACTTGTGGACTTTGACGTAGAGATAAGGGGCTTGAAGGATTTTGGGCCGGTCCCACAGGCAAGGGAAGATGGGGCGACGTTCGAAGAAAATGCAGTCATGAAGGCGCGTGTTACTGCCAAGGTGTTTGGGTTACCGACCCTGGCGGACGATTCCGGTTTAACGGTGAAGGCCTTGGTAGGGATGCCAGGTGTCCGCTCAGCCCGGTATGCAGGCGAGGATGCAACGGACGAGAGAAATAACCTGAAGCTGCTTGAGGCCATGGAATCCATCGAGGACAGATCAGCTACCTTTGTCTGCGTTATTGCTGTATCAATGCCATCTGGGGCATCACTGATCTACAAAGGGACATGTGAGGGTCTTATTACACACAAATTGACTGGCACCCACGGCTTTGGTTATGACCCATTATTCTACTATCCACCTCTCGGGAAGACCTTTGCTCAGATGTCCTCGGAAGAAAAAAACCGCATAAGCCACCGTGGAAGGGCCATGGCAGCGCTCAGGCATGAGTTCGACAAGGTCTTGATCTGGCTGAAGCAGGGGTTGGCAGAGGAGTTTTGAGCACGGCAAAAAGGCCTCTTTTCGGGTCTTTCATATTTGACAAAAAGGCTTCAGGTGTATATTATTGAGGTAAAAACACAGCTGAAATTCCCGTAAGGAGGTAGATATGTTTGAAGTAACAGAAAAGGCAAGTGAAATGATAAAGGATTTCTTGAAGGAAAGGGAAGAAATCCCCTCAATTAGAATCATGCTTTCCGAGGGGGGGTGAGCTGGGCCTTCTCTAGGTATGGCTCTGGATGAGTCAAGGGAAAATGATGAGATATTTGATGATAGGGGGCTTACCTACATCATTGATAAGGAGTTATATGAGCGAGTAAGACCCATAAAGGTGGATTACGTCAATACCCCCATGGGCTCGGGTTTTAACATCGCATCAAACATGAAGGCACAGTCTTCGTGCAGTACATCTTGCTCTTGCTGATGACCGCGACATCCGGGCCGCCGTCCTCAATGGTGGATGGCGGCTTTTTTTTGCATCTTCAAAAGGCCCCCAACTGACATGAAGATATCCTAATACCCAGCCCCTCACAGGCAGAGGAGACCTCCATCTTGCCTACGTTGAGACTCTCGGCTATGTCCCAGGCCGCCCTGCAGGAAAGTCGCCCATCTTCCAGGGCCTTTCTAATAGGCCCCTCCAGGTCCTCTGAGACACTCCCAGGGGGCCTAAGTATCTTCTTCCGGGGGCGGTAGCCAAAAAGCCCCAACTGACATTTGATTACTCTGATCTCAAGGAGGTCTGCATTGAGGCCCACCTCGCCAGGCGCTTTTCCTAATTCAGCAGCAAGGGCAAAGACAGAAGCGCAAGATATCTCTCCATCTCTAGCCCGGGCTCTCAGGGCCTGTTCGATCTGTGGATCGACCTCTTGATCGGGTGGGTGCTTTTGTGCGTAATGTTTCCTCTTTTTCGTGCTCATAACATCGCCTCGACATCAAATTTCAATAAATCGTAACACGTTTTGAAAGAAAGGCAGAGGACCGTGAGGGTCTTTTTTCCTCTCCCCTGCCTGGCAGAACCTGTATTTAAA
>CAYVMN010000072.1:0-20355 GCA_964452575.1 uncultured Desulfobacteraceae bacterium
TTCGTTACCATAAGATACGTAATGAATACCCAACTGCCACAAGGGGTTCTCAAAAAAGGGCGCGAAGAGGTGATAGAATTTATTTTCGGCATCGAGCGCCAACCTCCTACCCTCGAAAGGGCAATTGAAGGCGCATGTGTGGGTGATAGGTTTTCGATAAAGGTGCCTAGTGCCGAGATCTATGGCGAAAAGGACCCATCTCTGATCATAGAGATCCCGAGAAAAGGCCTTATAAGCCAGAGACTCAAGCAAGGCCAGTTCTATCGGCAGATGAAAATGAGGAGCCTGGTCTCATTCAGGGTCCTGGAAATTAGGGCCGATAGCGTGCTGGCGGATTTCAACAGGCCGATGGCCGGGATCTCTGTCCTGCTGGACGGCGAGATAATGGCGGTCAGGGAGGCCAGCAAGGAGGAGATAGTGGCCGCCCGAGAAACCGAGGCCAGGAAGAGGATTGGGTGTGGTTAGACAGCCATGACTGTCAGGATATTCATTCACGGTCTGGAGAGCAGCGATCAGGGTACCAAGGCAATCTTTTTCCGAAAGAATTACCCGAACATGATAATCCCCAACTTCAAAGGGGATCTCCATGAACGGATGGAAAGGCTCAACGCGGTACTTTCCGGGAAATCAGGAATAAGGCTTGTTGGTTCCAGCTTTGGCGGGTTGATGGCCTCTCTTTTTGCCTTGCAGAACGAGGCCAGTTTAGAAAGAATGATCCTCCTTGCCCCTGCAATCAACCTCAAGGAATTTGTCCATGACGAGGTGAAGAAGATCTCCATACCGGTGTGGGTTTATCATGGAACCCTAGATTCGGTGATTCCGCTGAGAGAAGTGGAAGGTGTTGCCAGAAAGACCTTCAATAACCTATCGTTCCATGTGGTAGAAGATGACCACTACCTTCACAAGACCTTTGAGAATATTGACTGGGAGTGGCTCCTTTCATAAGAAGGACTGGCGGTCATGGCTCTCGTTATTTTTCATTTCCACTTTATCATCAAGCCCTTGAGATCGACCCCTCAAGAAGCCCCCCAGCCTAACCGCTTTTTTTTGACAGCCCCTTTGGCGTGTGGTAAACGCTCTTCAAAAAAATCCGACGTAGCCTTTTGGAGGTAAATCATGTTTGAGATCTTGAAACGTCAGGAAATGGCCGATGGGACTGTGGTCCTAAACGAGATCAGCGCCCCTATGATAGCCAGGAAGGCCAAGCCAGGGCAGTTTGTCATATTAAAGGCCAATGAAACCGGTGAGCGCATCCCGCTGACAATGGCCGATACTGATCTCAAGAAGGGCACGATTACAGTTATTTATCAGGTGGTGGGAAAATCCACGGCCCTTTTCAAGTCTCTCAAGGTAGGAGAGCGTTTCCAGGACGTGATAGGGCCCTTGGGTAAACCCACAAAGCTGGAGAAGGTAGGGAATGTGGTCTGCGTTGGTGGTGGCACAGGCATCGCGGTCCTTCATCCCATTGCCAGGGGGCTCAAGGAGCTGGGAAACAATGTGAGGGCGATTATCGGTGCCAGGACAAAGGACCTTCTGATCCTGGAAGACAAGATGAGGGCCGCCTCCCATGAACTCCATGTATGCACTGACGATGGCTCCTATGGACATCACGGGTTTGTAACCGATGTACTCAAGGAGATCCTCGAAAAGGAAGATATAAAGCTGGTGGTAGGGATCGGCCCAGTTCCCATGATGAAATTCGTGTGCAAGATCACGGAACAATATAAGGTCAAGACGCTCGTAAGCCTGAATGCCATAATGGTTGACGGGACAGGCATGTGCGGCTGCTGTCGAGTAAGCGTGGGGGGGGAGACCAAGTTTGCCTGCGTGGATGGCCCGGAATTTGACGGGAGCAAGGTCGACTTTGATGAATTGATGCAACGGCTTCAGGCCTACCTGGCGGAAGAGGCCGTTGCCTATGACAAGCATAAGTGTGAATGCAAGGCTGCCTAGGGGCATATGTATCATCAGGGGTCCTTACACTTCCGGCAGCCCCGGGACTCTTGGAAGTACAGATTCATATGAGGTGTTATGGAGGAGAGGATGGCAGAAAAGGCGGACAAGAAAGAGAAGATATCCAGGCAATTTATGCCTGAGCAGGATCCACAGGTGAGAAAACGGAATTTCGAAGAGGTCCCTTTGGGATACCCCGAGGAACTGGCAATAAAGGAGGCAGAAAGATGCCTTCAGTGCAAGAAGCCATCATGCATGGAGGGATGTCCTGTAGCCATAGATATCCCGGCCTTTATCAATCACCTGAGGGAAGGGGAATTCACCAAAGCGGTCCGTAAGATATGGGAGAGAAATGCCCTGCCGGCTGTCTGCGGAAGGGTATGCCCCCAGGAAATCCAGTGTGAAGGGAGATGTATTTTGGGTAAGAAGGGAGACCCCGTTGCTATCGGTAATCTGGAGCGTTTTGTGGCCGACTGGGAACGTGAGCATGGCAAAGGTGATCTTCCCCCTAAGAGCAAGCCCACCGGGAGAAGGATAGCTGTGGTAGGTTCAGGGCCTTCCGGGCTGACTGTGGCTGGGGACCTTATCCTTAAAGGATATGAGGTGACCGTTTTCGAGGCCTTTCACAGACCGGGTGGTGTCCTTGTCTACGGTATCCCGGAATTCAGGCTTCCAAAGGAGATCGTATATTCTGAGGTGAATTTCCTTGAAAGGCTTGGGGTAAGGGTCGTTTGTAATGTCGTTGTGGGAAGGACCATCACCGTAGACGAACTGTTTGAGGAGGGCTATAACGCCGTTTATGTAGGCGTTGGCGCAGGGCTTCCCCGGTTTCTCAACATACCAGGAGAAAACCTCATCGGCATCTATTCCGCCAATGAGTACCTGACCAGGGCAAATCTCATGAAGGCGTACCTTTTCCCTGAATATGATACCCCCATTGCAAAGGGGAAAAATGTGGCGGTTTTTGGCGCAGGAAATGTGGCCATGGATGCCGCACGGACGGCTATGCGGCTGGGAGCAGACAAGGTCCGCATCATTTACCGCCGATCCCGCGATGAGATGCCTGCTCGGGCAGCTGAGATCCATCACGCGGAAGAGGAGGGAATCGAGTTTCATCTCCTCACGGCCCCCACCCGTTTCCTGGGCGACGAAAATGGTCGGGTAACCGGCATGGAGTGCCTGAAGATGGAACTGGGTGAGCCGGATGAATCGGGAAGACGGCGTCCTATCCCGGTAGAGGGGTCTAAATTCCAGATAGAGTGTGACATGGCAGTTATTGCAGTGGGGGCAGGGGCAAACCCCCTATTGACCCGGTCCACTGAAGGCCTTAACCTCAACAGGTGGGGCTACATTATTGCAGAGCCGGAAACAGGTAAGACCAGCAAGAAGGCCGTCTGGGCCGGTGGAGATATCGTAACGGGGCAGGCCACGGTTATCCTGGCAATGGGGGCAGGCAGGGTGGCGTCGGATTCCATACACCAATATCTCTCCTGGGGATGGTAGACACTCGGGCCCCGAAGGCACAAGACCGCATGAGTCCTATGGTGGAGCGATTATCCAGGGCATTTTTTGAAGCTCCCTCATGATACACCACCTGGTGTCCTCCGTGGGAGATATGTGGGGGCTCATTTGAGGAGTTCCTTCACCTTGTCGGCCTTCCTCTTGACATCCATGGCCTTCTTTACGCCCGGCACTTGCTCCAAGACCTTGTCAACTACCTTGGCCTCCAGGGTTGACGTCTTTTCCTTTGGGTCCTTGGCCGAGTCTTCTACCTGCTCTTTCCCGGCCGTCTCTGTAGAGGTCAGCTCCTTTTTGACATTCCTGAATTCCCTGATAGCACCTCCCACACCTTTTCCGATTTCAGGTAGCCGCTTGGCGCCAAATATGAGGAGGACGATGACGGCAATCACAATAAGTTCGGTAGGACCTAGTCCAAACATGGCTAACTCCAATAGATATTATATGTTTGATGGTTTCGCAAAAACCCGAAGTCCTCCTTGTCAGGAGGTTTTTTCCGAACGAAGGGGCCCAGTTCCCGGGACCGGACAGAGATCACGGCCCAATAAACTGGACCGGTTCCTCATCCTCGTTCCTTTCTTCAACGGTGCCCAGAAGATAAGCGGTTTCTCCCATTGCCTTCAGCCTTAAAAGGATTTCACTCGTGTCCTCACCGTTTACCACAACAAGCAGGCCAAGGCCGTTATTGAAGGTCCGCAACATCTCTTGCTCCGATATCTGCCCTGCCTTTTGTAGGTAGTGGAATATGGGAGGAGGGGACCAACTTGATCTGTCGATCACGGCCTTGCAGCGCGCCGGAAGCATGCGGGGGGGGTTATCAATCAGTCCGCCTCCGGTGATATGGCATATGGCATAGATCTGGAAATCCCGTCTCAGGTTACTGATGGCCCTGGCGTATATTCGGGTGGGCTCCAGGAGCTCTTCCCCGAGAGTCCTGCCGAAATCCGGTACATAGTCATCCACGGCCATTTTTAGACCCTCAAAAAAGATCTTCCGGACCAGTGAATAGCCGTTGCTGTGAAGCCCGCTTGAGCCGATCCCGATAATCTGGTGGCCGACGGCAATCTCAGAACCATCAAGGAGTTCTTCATTGTCAGCGAGGCCAACCACAAATCCGGCCAGATCATATTCTCCTTCCCGGTAAAATCCGGGCATTTCGGCGGTCTCTCCCCCAATGAGCGAACACCTGGCCTCGAGACACCCTGCCGTAATCCCCTTGATGATATCCTGGGCCTTTTCGACATCCAATTTTCCCATAGCCAGATAATCCAGGAAGAAGAGCGGTGTGGCTCCACCCACCATAATGTCGTTCACGCTCATGGCAACAAGATCAATACCCACAGTATCGTGCTTGTCCGTCATGAACGCTATCTTAAGTTTCGTGCCGACACCATCTGTAGAGGCCACAAGCACCGGATTCTTGATATGTTCCAGATTCAATGAATAGGCACCTGCAAAGCCTCCTATATCCGTGATGACCCCTGACTTAAAGGTCTTGCTGGCAATGGAACGTATGAACGAAACAAGCCTGTTACCCGCGTCGATGTCCACACCGGCCTCGGCATATTTGTCCTTTTTAGGTGGCTTTTCCATGGGATCCTATCCGTTTCAGATGACTTTCGATCGATGTTTATTTTAGTTAGTTCCAGCTATTATTGTCAAATCATTTCTCTTGTAACTAAAACCATGGTCTGCTACTAGCCGTCTATATAGAGCAACATCTTACCTGGGTTGAGCGGTTCAATGTTCAAGCCTGCCCTGGTGCGACGGTTGTTATCATGGAGATCAACCCTCTGCTATTAAAAAATATGGACTGAATCCAGCTCAATGAAATCAGGGCTGGGCCAGGGGTTCTGGGTTGATTGGGCTGTAACGTTAAGTAATGTCAATATGTTATAACCCTTGAACCCTGAACCTAGAACCGATCAGTTTAGGTGTGAGATATTGAGTAAAGAACTCCCAACGCTAAAACGGCCTCTAACTGTCCTTAAAGGGGTTGGCCCAAAGAGGGCCCAACTTCTGGCCACGAAAGGCGTTCATACCCTCATCGACCTTCTGCTTTTCTTGCCTACCCGATATGAGGACCGGAGAAAGATGTTGGATATTTCCAAGACTACCGCCGGGAGCCCGGCACTGGTAAGAGGCACCGTTATCTCGGCCGGGGAGGAGAGGTTCTTTCCGACCCGGAGGCGCCTTTTCAGGATAACCATCCAAGACGAAACGGCCCGATTGGAGCTCCTCTGGTTTAACTACAGAAAGGCCTATCTTAGCTCCTACGCCGCAAAGGGAAAGACACTCCTGGCCTATGGGGAAGGTCGGTTAAATCGTGGCAAGAGGCAGATGATTCACCCTGATCTCACTATAGTTGATGGAGCCAAGGATCAGCTATCGCTAGGCTTTTATCCTGTCTATCCAACGGTTAAGGGGATTTCAGGGCAGGTACTGAGGTCTTTGATGGGCCAGGCCTTGGGGCAGTGCCAGGAGGCCGTTGTGGAGATCCTTCCCAAAGAGACAGTCTGTCGACTCGGTCTCCCAGGGCTTGGGGAGGCCCTCAATCATGTTCATTTCCCTCCCAATGGCTCATCCATCGATCTCCTCCACAAGCGAAGGACAAAGGGGCATCTGAGACTCACCTTTGATCATTTCTTCCAGGTAATGCTCAACATTGTTTTTAGGAAGACTTTATCTGAGAAAAGGACAGGACCAATCCTAACGATCCCGGGTGATATGGAGGCCCGCATCCGGAGCTATTTCCCTTTCTCGCTGACCCAGGACCAGACCCGTGCTATCGGAGAGATTCTAAGGGACCTAAGATCCGGCAGGCCAATGAATCGATTGCTCCAAGGGGATGTGGGGTGCGGCAAGACGGTTGTGGCTACAGTTGCCTCATACCTTGCGATCCTTAACGACTGGCAGGTGGCAATAATGGTTCCCACACAGGTTCTGGCCCAACAACATTACGCATATTTCTCTTCTTTGAACAATCGTATGGGATTCCGGCCTGTCATCTTGACCGGCATGCTAAACGAGGCCGATCGCCAGGCGAGATATGAGAGGATCAGGAATGGACAATATAATCTGATCGTTGGAACCCATGCCCTTATCCAAGAGGGTCTTTCTTTCGCGAGGCTGGGCCTGGTGGTAATCGATGAGCAGCATCGCTTCGGGGTGAGGCAGCGCTCATTACTGGACAAAAAGGGGAAAAACCCGCATCTCTTGGTAATGACGGCAACCCCGATCCCCAGGACCCTGGCCATGACCGTGTTTGCTGATCTGGATATCTCTACGATCAAAGAATATCCCAAGGGGCACCACCCGGTGAAGACCTTCCTGGCCGATGCGAGCCAAAAGAGAAAGGTGTTCAATACCCTCCATCAGAGGCTGTCGATGGGAGAGCAAGGCATAGTAATCTGTCCTGTAATCGAAGGATCAGAAAAGGAGGAGCTGAAAGACGTCCTAAAGATGCACCAAAGGCTATCCAGGCTTTTTGCATCCCGCTTTCATGTGGGGCTAATTCACGGCAGACTTTCTCCAGATCAAAAGAATCGAGTGATGGAGGGGTTCCGGGAAGGCAGGATAGATCTCTTGGTTGGGACCTCAGTAGTAGAAGTTGGGGTCCATGCGCCAGGGGCCACGGTTATGGTGATTGAGCATCCGGAGCGATTCGGGTTGTCCCAGCTCCACCAGTTGAGGGGAAGGGTGGGAAGGGGTTCTAAGGAGGGCCTTTGTGTGCTCATGCTAACTGAGGGAATATCTCCTGATGGCATCTCCAGGGCAAAGGTATTGGCTGGGACCAATGACGGCTTTGAGATAGCCGAAAGAGATCTGGAGATGAGGGGACAAGGGGAGCTTATGGGAACGAGGCAGTCTGGCCCAGGTGAACTGGACCTAAGGGCCGTCTTCAGGGAGCCGGAACTCCTCATGGCCGCAAAGCAAGAGGCAGAAACGATCCTCAGGGCCGATCCACAACTCCTGTGCCCCGAGAATCTCAGGCTGAGAGACCTAATCCTCCCCCAGAATATCACCTGGCGGCCTTCTTCTATGGGCTGACGGTCTTGAGAACCTCTCACGAAACCATCAATTTTGAAATCGGTTCATCATCCGGCCCTTCTTAGTCTGGTTGGACTTGATCAATTAAGATCTCTATTGGCAAAAATTCAGTATAACTGAAATAAATTAATTAATTATATTAACAGGTTTTAGTGTTAAGTGAAATATTTTTAAGTATGCGGAAACTTCTTGACAAGATTTTCAGGCATATTTAAAAATAGGCTGGGTTACAAAAACCATTTCTATGAACTGCACTCAAAAAACCGACTTGTTGCTTATTAATAAATCAAGCAATACAAAAGAAAAGTTTGGTCGAATATGCCTTATTTAAAAGGCCTCCCATGAATGATAGCTGACTTCACTAATATTTAAATTTTGAGGGTTTCGATGAACGATCCATCTGCCCTGTTCAGGGGCTCAATAATCCGGAGAACAAGAAAAACACAAAAAATGACCCTCAAGAATCTCGCCCGGGATACCGGCCTGAGCCTTAGCTTCATAAGCCAGGTGGAAAGGGGCCTGACAAACCCATCCATCAATTCACTCCGCAAGATAGCCCTTGTCCTGGGGATCCCCCTGAGCTCTTTTTTTAAAGAGGGGTACTCGGGCAATGGCCCTGTAGTACGAAAGCATGAACGAGGGGTTCTGGTCAATACTGACTCGCGCCTCACCTACCAGCTGCTCTCTCTAAACCCAAACCGCCGAATCGAATTTCTGCTCACCAGGCTTGAAGTGGGAGGCATCAGTGCAGAATACCCCATGGCCCACAAAGGAGAGGAGGCTGCGCTTATCCTTCAAGGGGAGTGTATGATCGAGCTCGGAAATGAGACCTACGATCTGAAAGAGGGGGATTCCATATACATTAATGAGAACACCCCCCATAGAATTAGGAACACCGGAAGTCTTCCTTTGACAATCGTTTCAGCCATATCACCCCCTGGTTTTTGAAAGAGGAGCAATGAGCCATGTCTGACGCAAGAAGAGGTGATTTCGTACAGGTCCATACCGTCGTCCTTCAACCATCTGATCGGGCAGGTAACCTCCCCTCTTCCACGAAGTCGGTACCCTACGAATGCTGGATCAAGGGCTTTCTGGTGGACGAGACTGCCATGAAAGGGGATTACGTCACGATTGAGACCCTTATAGGTAGGAATCTAAAGGGAATTCTTTATGAGGTAAATCCCAGATACAGGCACGATTTTGGAGAGCCTCAAGGGGAGATCCTATCCATCGGGAATGAGGCAAGGAGGCTTATAGGACAGAAGGGGCATGTTGGCAAGGGGTAAAAGGGGTAGGAGGTAATGGACAGCAGTTATCCAGAGGTGATGGCCAGGAAGACGGATATCCTGGCCAGGGCAACCGGAATTGATTATGGAAGATTCGAAAGGTCACCCATAACCTTCGATTATGAAGGGCTCATGAATTCCTGCGGATATTCCCTTGAAGATGTGGATAAGATCTTCCTTGAGACCGGAGTGGGAAAGACCCCCTTAATTGAGTTAAGAAACCTGACCGAACTTGTCAGATCAGTTTCTCCCCCTGGAAAAGGGGCGAGGATCTTCGTTAAGGATGAGGCCGCCAATCCGAGTGGGAGCTTCAAAGACCGGCGGGCAGCCCTGTCCGTGTACCACGCCAAGAAGCTGGGATATGAAGGCGTTGTGGCCGCCAGCTCTGGAAATTACGGTGCTGCGGTTGCATCCCAGGCCGCAAAGCGCGGCCTGAAGGCCATTATACTTCAGGAGGTTTACGACAGCCGGAAGGTCGGCCAGCCGGAGATCCTGGAAAAGACAAGGGCCTGTGAGGCGTACGGCGCAGAGGTATGGCAGCTGACCGTTGGCCCGGAGTTGTTCTACATCATGCTCCGGGTATTGGAGGATACAGGATTTTTCAGCGCCTCCCTCTACGTGCCTACAAGCGTCCTGGGAATTGAGACGCTCGGATACGAGGTTGCAGTCCAGGTCCTTGAGAGAGAGGGCCGATTCCCCGATATGGTGCTGATTACCCACGCAGGGGGAGGAAACGTGACAGGAACGGCACGTGGCCTGATAAAGGCAGGAAGCCATGACACGCTTGTGGTGGGCGTCTCGGTAGATCTCCGTGGCCTCCATATGGCCAGTGATCTCGATTTCAATAGAAAGTCATTTACTACCGGGCACACCGGTTTTGGCATCCCCTTTCTCACATGGCCCGACAGGACCGATGTCCCCAGAAACTGTGCGCGGGGGCTTCGTTACCTGGATCGATATGTCCTGGTCAGCCAGGGCGAGGTGTTCTACACAACGGAGCTCCTGGCCAAGCTGGAGGGTATGGAAAGGGGGCCTGCAGGAAACACCTCTTTGGCCGGGGCTATCGCAATTGCGAGACAAATGGACAGGGACCAGATCCTGGTTGTTCAGGAAACAGAATATACGGCTGCCGGAAAACTGCCATCTTCACAACTCACCTTTGCGCGAGAGAATGGGATCGAGGTAAGGAGAGGAAATCCTCAAGACAATATTCCGGGTAAGGCAATAGTCATTCCTGAAGAGGCCGCTCAGATGAGAGTGGAAGAAACGGATATGGAGAAGATACGTCTCTCATATGTGGAAAATGCCGCCAAGATGGCGGGAGGCTATTTCCCCACAAACGAAGACTATATGTTTCTGGCCGAGGATTCAAAGAGCTCGCCTAAATTTGTCCGTGAGGCCATGGAGTCCCTCAGGACAAAGGCGACAAGAACGGGCTAGTTTCGTGCAGGATACAAAAAGGGCAATTACTCCAAGGTGAAAACAAACAGGAATGTACAAAGATCAACCCTGGCACTTATTGATCTCAGGGCCATATCCTACAACATCGCCGAAATTAGAAAAAGGATTGGAAAGGAAAGGGATCTGATGGCGGTGGTAAAGGCCGATGGATATGGTCATGGAGCAGTGGAGGTGAGCCTATCGGCCCTTGGAAGCGGGGCCAATTGTCTGGGGGTTGCCCTGCCAGAGGAAGGTGAACAGCTTAGAAAGGCAGGTATCGTTGCCCCTATCCTTGTATTGGGGCTGATTCAACCAGGCGAGGCCTATAAGGTAATAGATTCCAGTCTGGAGCAAGCGGTCTGCACCCTCGAACTTGCACAGGCACTGGATCAGGAGGCCCGAAAGGCATCGGTCAAGGTGAACGTGCACATCAAGATTGATACCGGAATGGGAAGGATTGGGGTGGCACCTCAGGATGCCCTGGAATTTGTAAGAAAGGTCAGCCGGTTTAAGAACCTGAGACTGAAAGGGATATTCAGCCATTTCCCTTCAGCTGATGAAGCAGACAAGGCCTTCACGAGGAGCCAGATCCAAACCTTTGATCAGATTGTCCGGCAGATAGGGGATACCGGTTTGGAGATACCGAAAAGGCACATTGCCAACAGCGCTGCCATACTGGATCTTCCGGAGTCATATTTTGACCTCGTAAGGCCAGGGATCATGATTTATGGTCTATACCCTTCCACGGCGGTGAGTCGTAGCATCAGACTGAAACCTGCGATGACCCTGAAGACCAAGATCATTTATGTCAAAAAAGTCCCTGCCGGGACCCCAATCAGTTATGGCCGCACCTTTTATACAGAGAGGGATTCAGTCGTTGCAACACTCCCGATAGGGTACGCAGATGGATACTACAGGCTATTATCTAACCAGGGGTTAGTCCAGCTCAGAGGTCGGAGAGTACCATTGACCGGCCGTGTTTGCATGGATATGTGCATGATTGACGTTTCAGGGATTAAGGATGTTCGACCTGGAGAGGAAGTCGTTCTTTTCGGTGACGATCCAACTGTAGACGAAATCGCGGGCAAGATCGGCACAATCAATTATGAGGTTGTGTGCGCCGTGGGAAAAAGGGTGCCAAGGATCTATCAATAAAGGCAAGGATGATCTGTGGAGTCCCTGAGTCAAGAATATAGAAGGGGGGTGAATATAGGGCATAGGACCGAGGCAGTTTAAACTCTAACAGAAAGATCCAAATCAAGAAAGGAGGGGAGAGATGGCAAAGGCTCCGGCTGCGCCTATCAGGTGCCAGGATGTAATAGCAAATTACAAGGAACTTCAAAAAACCAAACCCAAATTTAGCTTCGAGTATGGTCTGAATGCGATGCTCAATATATTTACACTGCATGATTTCTCTATATTCCACGTGTTGGAAGAGGAATTCGGTACGGAAAAGGCGGTGAACCTCTATGCCAAGATCTGGAAAAAACGTACCTACCTGGAGTGGCCGGGGTTGCTGAAAGAGATCGGTCTCAAAGAGGGTGATCCCGTAACCATGGATGACTTCATTAAGATCATGGAAATATATTTTGAGACATTTGGAAATCCAATCTATGTGACAGAAAAAAGTAAAGACCGTATAACCTTCAGGGTTACCGACTGCCCTTACACAACCCAGATCCTCTGGAACATGTTTTCACCGGAAGAAAACCTGGCATATAATGATAAGATACAGGTCCAGTGCAACACAGCGATCTTTGATACAATGCTCGAGATAACAAAATTGGACAAGGAATGGAATTTTGGGTTTCCTTCCCAGTTGTGCCGGACTGGGCAATACTGCGAATTCACTTTTGTAAGGAAGAGATTCTGAATCAGCAACAGATGAAAACCCGCAGCCCGGTGAAATATCTGAAGGGCACAAGTTCACGGGCCTGCTCGCCTCAGCCGATTTTCGAGTGTTACGGATTTAAGCTGCACGGAGTTGATCTTTTGTGGAAAAGGGGGTGATCGGGAAAAGTGGTAAGAGGTCAGGCTTTTCGTTTCGGAACCATATATCAGCATGGAGGAACAAAAAAATGGAAAAGAGTACAAAAATCCTAGTGGCGATTCTGATTCTGCTTTCTCTCGTATTTGCCGGTGCCATCCAAAATACGACTGCGGCAGAGCCCATAAAGATCGGCGCCATCTTGAACTACACGGGGCCGGCTGCTATGCTTGGCCCACTGTTCAAAAACGGGATCGTGATGGCCCTCGAAGAGAACAACAATCAAGTGGCCGGGAGACCTATTGAGCTGATCGTCGAAGATGCAGCCGGTAGTCCTAACGTCTGCATTGAGAAAGCCAGGAAATTGGTAGAAAGGGACAATGTAAAAATCATTATAGGGCCGCTCATGGGTGACGCGCAGCTGGCGGTCGGACCATATTTGGCCGGCAAAGGGGTCATGGCCACGGGGCTCTACTGCGCCATGTTTGAGCTAACCAAGTACAAGAATTGGTTGATCTACCCGACAACTGCCGTTGGCCTGACCCTTCCACTCGGATGGTATGCTGCTGAGAAAGGCCACAAGACGATGGTATTGATTACCTCTGATTATGCCGGGGGACACGCCTTCATGAAAGGTGTGCGGATGGGATTTGAAGAGAAAGGGGGAAAGGTCGTCCAGGAGATATTTGTCCCTGTGGGTACGGCGGACTTTGGCCCTTACATCTCTACAATCAAGGAGGCTGACTGTGTCTCGTTCTTTGTACCCAATACCGGAGAGAGTTCACGCGTGATCACGCAGTATAAGGAATTCGGGGTCAAGATGCCCCTTTATGGAACAACGCTGGCGGCTGACTTGCCCGAACATGTGATGAAAGAGATGGGCGATAAGGTTGTTGGTGTGCAAGGACAGGCCTCCTATATCTGGTCCTTGGATACGCCCGTCAATAAGGAGTGGGTAAAGGCGATGGAAAAACGTTTCGGAAAGACACCCGGGGGTCTGGCCAATAATTCTTATTGTATCACCTCGTCCATCTTGACTGGCCTGAAGGCCACGGGCGGTGATGAGACATTTTCCAAGCTGTGGCCGGCCGTGATAAGCGTAAAAATGGATACCCCCCAGGGGCCCTTGGCCTACACCCCGGAGGGCGTTGCCCTAGTAAATGGTTACATTGTGGAGGCGAAAAGGACGAATGGAAGGTATTATTGGGATCCCATCAAGGTTTATCCTGCAGTGCGTGACCCCAGACTGAAATGAGGGTTTTAGAAGGGCAGATTGGAGCAGTGCCTTCAGTCTGCCCAATTTTGCCACCTCGGGCGTTGCTTGACAAAGTAAAGAAGAGACAACTCATATGGAGAACTTCATAATAAATCTCTTGAATGGGATTTCTTATGGGATGGTCCTGTTTTTGATAGCATCTGGAATGTCCGTGGTTATGGGGGCGATGGACATCACCAACCTCTCTCACGGGGTTTTGTACATGATCGGTGGATATGTGGGCTGGACCGTTTCGGTGAAGATGGGCGCTCCTTTTGTAATCGGCGTATTGGCGGGAGGGCTTGGCGCCGGACTCGTCGGACTGGGTATTGAACGGGGGTTCTTGCGTTCACTCTATAAGATGCCCAATGAGCAAGTACTTTTGACCTTCGGATTTGTTTATATCTTGAGCAATTTGTGCCTATGGGTTTGGGGAGGATGGCCCCGGATGCCCTTCACGGCCAAAATTTTGTCCGGTTCATTTGAGATCATGGGCAGGGCTTATCCGAAGGCGCGCTTCGCAACGATTATTATCGGTCTTGTATTGGCGTTTGTATTGTGGTGGCTCCAGGACAAGACGCGGGTCGGAGCCATGGTCCGCGCTGGAATGGATAATAAGGAAATGGCCATGGGGCTCGGGATAAACCTCGAACGGCTTTTTGCGGTTGTCTTCTTCGTAGCCTCTTTCATCGCCGGTCTGGCCGGTGTGATAGGTGCCCAACTACTGGGCGTCTACAATGCGTTGGGACTGGAAGTTCTGCTGCTGGCTCTGGTCGTGATTATCGTGGGCGGGGTGGGTTCTGTGCAGGGCGCTCTGTTAGGAGGGCTATTGATCGGTCTGATTGACGCCATAGGGAAGGCGCTTTTTCCAAAACTCGCCATGTTTACCATGTACTTTACGATGATTATCGTCTTGCTTTTGAGACCCAGTGGTCTACTGGGGAGAAAGGTCTAGCAAATGGAAGAGACTCGTCAGGGGCTTGGCGAGGGACCGGTAGGGAGGGGGTGGATTCGCTTTGTCCCTTATGCTGTCGCCGGGATCGTCCTCATCTTGGTGCCGGCGTTTCTCTCTTCCTATACACAGGGCGTGATGACGCGGTTTCTTATTTTCGCCCTCTTCTCCGTTGGCTACAATCTTGTGTTTGGGTATTTGGGCCTTCCTTCGCTCGGCCACGCCGCTTACTTCGGCGCCGGGGGCTATGTGGTTGCAGCCCTAAAGCTCCATTACGGAACCGACCTGTTTTGGCTCGGAGCTCCTTTGGGCATCCTGTGCGCAACGCTTACGGCCGCTTTGTTCGGCATCATTGCCCTTCGGGTAGCGGGCCTGTATTTTCTACTCGTCACGTTTGCTTTAGGCCAGTTGCTCTACAGTGTCGCTTGGAATGTGAAGGCGTTGAATTCCCCAGGGATGCAGGGGATCGCTGGTCTCTCGTTCCCCACCTTCAGTCCGGAGGGATGGGCACTCAACTCGAGTTCCTATTACTATCTTGTTCTCCTGGGTACGGTTGTTTGTATTTATTTGCTACGCAAGATCGTCAATTCACCCTTCGGGCATGTGCTCGTCGGCATTCGTGAAGGCGAGGGACGGATGCGCACCCTGGGTTACAATACTTGGCGTTATAAATATATTGCTTTCGTGATTTCAGGGTTATTCTCGGGAGTCGCCGGAGTATTTTTCGCCTATTATAACTATATGATCGATCCGAACCACTTGGGCGTCGCCACCTCTTTCTTGCCCATGTGCATGGCTATCATCGGAGGCACGGGAACGTTTTTGGGTCCGGTGCTTGGGTCTGCAGTGATTGTATTTGTGGAGCTCATTGCCAGTATCATAACGCCCGATCGCTGGCCGTTGATCCTGGGTGGCATCTTTGTGCTTGCCATCATGTTTGCACGCAAGGGAATGGGTGTATATCTCGTGACATTGGGCAAGAGGGTCGGTTACCTTCATGGAAGCACTAAAGGTTGAGGGGCTGTTGGTAAATTTCGGCGGGGTGAGGGCGGTCAACCATGTGTCCTTCTCCGTAGAAGTCGGGGAACGACTGGCCATCATTGGACCCAACGGAGCCGGGAAGACCACCCTTTTCAATTTGATCAACGGACAGCTTGCGCCCACAGCGGGTCAAATCTTTTTTTTCGGTCAGGATGTGACCGGATTGCCCACCCACCAGCGCGCCCAGCTTGGTCAGGCCCGCGCCTTTCAAATCATAAGCCTTCTACAGGAACTCACCGTGCTCGAAAACACCCTGTTGACGCTTCACGGGACAAGCCCTTATCGCTTCAGAATGTTACGGGCGCTCAGGGACTTCAAGGACATATACGATAAAGCCTTGGCAGAGCTCAAGCGGGCGGGCCTTTGGGAGAAGCGGGATGAACTTGTCAAGAATTTGTCTTACGGGGAGCAGCGGAGATTGGAAATCCACCTTGGCCTCTCAATGGAGCCCAAGCTTCTCCTCCTGGATGAACCTAGCGCCGGTTCAACGAAGGAGGAAAGTGCCGACATCATCGGCATTATCAAGAACCTTGAATCCAGAATCACCGTCCTCATTGTAGATCATGACATGGATATGGTGTTCGAATTGGCCGAACGGATCATTGTCCTTCACTACGGTGAGATTATAACGGATGGGAAACCTGAAGAAATCCAGGCAGACCAAAGGGTCAGAGAAATCTATATGGGAATAGAGGAAGGTGCTGACCATGCTGGCGTTGGATGATGTCCATACCTATTACGGAGAAAGTTATGTCTTGCACGGCATCTCCTTAGCAGTAGGAAAGGGAACTGTTGTAGCCCTCTTGGGCCGAAATGGCATGGGAAAGACCACGACTATTCGTTCTATTATCGGTTTTACGCCCCCGAGGAAAGGCGTTATTCGATTTAAGGCAAAAGATATTACTCATCTCAAACCATTCCAGATAGCCAACATGGGCATCGGCCTGATTCCCCAAGGTCGTCACATCTTCCCGTCATTGAGCGTAAAAGAAAATCTTACCGTGGCAGCCAGCAACAGGGGGAGAGAAGGAGAATGGTCCTTGGACAAGGTGTATTCCCAGTTTCCTATCTTGAGGGATCGGTCTGATATAAAAGGGAACTTACTAAGCGGGGGTGAACAGCAGATGCTTGCTATATGCAGGGGTTTGATGACCAACCCCGATCTCCTCCTTATGGACGAGCCATCAGAGGGTTTGGCTCCCACACTCGTTCGCGAGATTGGATCCATCATCCGTCAGTTAAAGGGCAAGGATCTGTCAATCCTGTTAGTTGAACAGAATCTTCCGATGGCACTGGAGGTCACAGACTATGCCTTCATAATCAGCAAAGGAAAAATAGTATTTGAATCCAGTGGAGCTGAACTGAAGGCCAATGAAGAGGTAAAGGAGAAGTATCTCTGTGCAACAAAGTAAAAGGTCCGGGTGGTTCAGGTTCTGGGCTTGTGCAAGATAACATAGAGACCCGCAGGGAGGTGGCGAAATGAATAGAGAGGAAGCGATTCGGGTTATCGAGGGATTTTTTGTGGCAATGAACGATCACGATGTGGATAGGATGGCAGAAGTTTGCACCCAAGGAATTGTTGCGGACGAGGTGGCAGAACATGAACCGTTTACGGGTGTGAGTGCGTTTAAGAAGTCTTATTCAGACGTATTTGGGGGATATCCAGACTGTTCGGCAGAAGTTGAAGAAACCTTTGTGGACGGGGATGCGGTGATCTGCCAGGTCAGGTGGAAGGCCACAAACACCGGAAACTTTAGAGGGGTGGAACCCACCGCCAAACCGGTGGATCTGCGAATTGCCTACTTTTTCCGGCTCAAAGGGGGAAAGATCGATAGAATTACGGAATATTATGATTTGGCTACCCTGTTGGTCCAGCAGGGCCAGCTTGATCTTTGATCAAGGAGTGGTGATGTATTCCCTGATAATCAAGAATGTGAAGGTGATCGATGGCCTGGGCAACCCCTGGTATTATGCCGATGTAGGTATCAAAGGGGAACAGATTGTACACATTGGCAGGATTGAGACAAAAGATGCCCAAAAGGTCATCAATGGAAAAAGGATGGCACTCGCCCCCGGTTTTATTGATATGCACTCCCATTCTGAATTAATCCTGCTCAGTCAAAGACAGACTGAACTCATGGAGGGAAGGGTTCGGCAAGGCATCACAACCGAAATCATTGGAAACTGTGGGATTAGTGTTTCACCTGTTACTGATGAGATTAAGCCGGTCCTGGAGGCAAGTGTCGGTTTCTTGAGCCCAGAGAAGGTACCTTGGGAGTGGAACAGCATGGCCGGATACCTAGAAACGCTCGAAAATAAGAAAGTGATGGTTAACGTAGGCACATTGACCGGACATGGTGCCATACGTGCCCTTGTAAAGGGATTTTCGGCCGGCCAGGCGTCTCCTGAAGAACTCAGCAAAATGAGGATTCTTCTCAAAGAGACCCTCGAACAGGGGTCTTTTGGGCTCTCAAGTGGCTTGATCTATGCCCCAGGCATGTTCGCTGATACGAACGAACTCATAGGGCTTTCGAAGGTTGTAGCAGAGTATGACAGGATCTATACCACTCATATAAGGGGTTCAAGCGAAACAGCGATTGAGGCCCATCAAGAGCTTATCACCATCGGTGAAGAGGCTGGTTGCAGAATCCATCGATCCCACTACGAGGCAGTCGGAAAGGAGAACTGGCATAAAATCGAAATCACACTGGAAATGGATGAAAAGGCGCGGAAGAGAGGGGTTGACGTAGCCTTCGACATGTTCCCTTATACCGCAGCAAATACGATGATGATCGCGATCTACCCCCCCTGGGCCTTGGAAGGAGGATGGCATGAATTCGTAAAAAGGGTACAAGATCCTCCAACCCGAAAAAAGATCGAAAAGGATATTGAGACCGTTGTCCCTGTGTGGCCAACATGGTTACCCGGATCCTGGCCCCACAACTTAGTAAAAGCAGTGGGATGGGAAAACATCTTTATCCTGTACACACCTAGTGAGAAGAACAAGAAATACGAAGGCCTTAGTCTTGCGGAGTTAGGTTCCACTTTGGGGAAGTCCCTCTACGATTCAATTACTGACCTCCTGATTGAAGAAAAGGGGGCAATTACCCAACTGATTTTTGGAGTATCCGGGGATCGCAATAATGATGAGCCGTTGAGAATGATCATTAGTCATCCCTTGGGAGGCTTTTGCACAGATGCCTGGGATATTGGGAGGGGCAGACCAAGCCCAGCTGCCTACGGGACCTATCCCCGAATTTTAGGGAAGTATGTAAGAGAAGAAAAGCTACTCACTCTCGAAGACGCTATAAGGAAGATGACCTCCTTTCCTGCCAATCGTCTGGGCATCAAGGACAGAGGGATCATAGCGGAGGGGTACTCTGCTGATTTGGTGCTTTTCGACCCGGATACAATCATTGATAAGGCCACATACGAAAATCCCAGGCAATTCCCTGAAGGGCTCCATTACGTGATCGTAAATGGACAGGTGCTCTTGGAAAATGGGGATCTGAAAATGATCCGTCCAGGAAAAGTCCTAAGAAAATAGAAAAACGTCTCCGAAAACAATGTCAGACTATAAGGAGGGGGTTATGGAAGCAGTGGCAACACGGTCAAAAGGGTCTCTCAGCCTTTTTGGCGCCCTGGCTGAGACAGGGCATAAGGCCGAAGAGGATGTCTTTGTATGGTCCCAGGGACTGGCCTTTCATCATTCTAATCTGCTTGAAGGACTTGCCAATTTACAAAAAGAGAAAAGGGAAGAGATCCTGAAAGACATCTGGACCAATGTGGCCGAAAAGGCTCCAGAGGCAATAAAGGAAAAAATTGGACTCACAGGCCCTATCGATATTAACAAGATTGGAGAAAGGCTTTCCAAGATCATGGCGGACGCCAATCATCCGGCCATCAAGAGTTCTGGAAAGGACGTGAATGAATCCCTGCTAAACTGGGTAAGGCTGTTTGCCCTTTTTGATTTTAATATCTATCTGAAGCTCGAATATCACCTCGGTACAAGAGATGGATTCCCCCTCTACATGGGGCTATGGGAGAAGTTTGCCCTGGCTGAACTCGACCAAGTAAAGAAGGCAGTCGGTATTTCCGGGCCGGATGATGTGGATATGGACAAGCTGGGGGAGCTTTCCAAGATCTACTGGGAGGTGATTGGGTGTCCTTATAAAGTTATCAGACACGAGGAGAACATTCATGAAGCAGAAATACTCGCCTGTCCTTACTGGGAAAATATGAGGGAGATCCTGGGCGAAGATGTAGCCAGGTCCATGACTCTCAAATGCGAGGCCCCGGTTTCTACCAACTATTATGAGGCCATATTGAAGGCCCTCGGGGTATTTGACCGATACGCCTTTACCATGGATAAGTTCCAGTGTTGCGGCGATAATGTCTGCCGGATCAGATTCACAAGGAGAATATAGGACAGAAGGGTTAGAGATATAACTCCTCAAAACAGAGAACATTTATCAAGAAGGGAGGTTTCTATGACAAAGGTATTAATTATATATCAGTCAAAGACAGGGAACACGGCGGCCATGGCCGAGGCAGTTGAGGAAGGCATCAGGAGTGAAGGGGTCGAAGTTATACGAAAAAGGATAGGGGAAGCGAGCATTGATGACCTGCTCGAGCCTCAGGGGGTCATTATCGGCGCCCCCACCTACTTCGCAGCCACCACGGCAGAGGTCAAAAGGTTTATTGATGAGAGTATCAAGCATTACAAGAAACTGGAGGGGAAGGTCGGTGCTGCCTTTGCCTCTTGCGGCGGGCTTGGTGGAGGTGGGGAGACGGCCATCCTGGATATCCTAAGGGCCTTTCTGGTCCACGGGATGATCGTACCTGGATTCACCTCAGGTGGCCACTATGGTCC
>CAYVMN010000073.1:0-20336 GCA_964452575.1 uncultured Desulfobacteraceae bacterium
CATTTTTCCCTGAAAAACTCTCATCTTTCACCTACTTTATTCAAATGCGCCCGGCGTCCCCCTCGCCACAATAAAGGTGGCCGTATCTGCGATACCTCCTGTTGAAAGAGACGGTATAACCACAAAGTAGGCGGCGTGGTCCGCTACGCCTGCCCTAAAGCTCCTTCTGAAATTTAAGGGACCGAAAAATTTATGACTGGAAAAACAATCCTGACCATTTTTATCATTTCTAAAGTCCAAAATCGTCGACTGTAATGGGATTTCTGAAAGTCGATTTTTCTTGACTTAGTAAGTTTTTCTTGTCATTTTATGAACTATAGGTATTCCCACCATTATCCAACCTCTATTCAAGAGGTTACCCGATGAGAATACACCTCACAATGTATATGCGTAGCTCCCAATAGGGGATAGTTTGCTCTGTTGGGAGCTCAAATTCTCTTCTAGAAAAAGCCAAACCAATTACAAAGTGGGGACGGAAAGGCACCGGTCTAGCTCTTTTGATAGGCTTAGCGGATTCTGCAGGATTTGATTCACAATAGAGCTGGGGCACCAAATGACCTGAGATCCTTCATAGGGCTCGCATGGTGAGCACAGAAAATCTGAATTCTCCTTAGTTTCTGCAAGAGGGTTGGGAGAAAGTCAATATAAATCACCGATGTTCGCTATCCTTTATTCACTGGGGTAGCGTGACGGCTCGTTCACCCACTATTCTAAGGTGTGATTTCTTATCATATTAAAGGTTGAAGGAGGACATCATGGCAAGATTAATAGCAGTAATTGGTAGTGTAGTCTTGTTGGTTGGTTTACTGATTGCCACCAATAATCAGGCTGGTTCAGATAAAGGCGGGGTGGGAGATGCATATAAAGCGAGTATTACTGTATGTCTTCGTGTTAACGGTGAAGGGTTGGCGGAGGGCGAACCGATTCCCGGATGGAACGTGCTCATCGATCCCAACGCAACTGTGACTACTGTTGTGGCAACTGCTAATCCAGATGCAATCGTCTCCGGGAGGCGCGGCGTGAAGGTGAACGGTGACTACTATCTTGGCAAAGCATTGGATATCGTTGCCAGCGACAAAGTGACAATAAACTATTGGCATTTTCCAAAGCCTGGTTCATCCACCAACAGCGCTTTCGCTGCAATGGGCCCAGATGGAGACACCGATCCTCTGGTCGTGGTTCTCAAAAACGATGAGGACCTCTGGGTGGCCAATGGTGTGGTAGTTGCGACATATTCAGGTCAGTACACTCCTATAACCATCAGGATTAACACAAATACAGGTCGTTATGACCTGAGTATCGATGAAGTTGAAGTTGTCTCGCAGGGACAGGTGCAGGATATGGACGCGGTTGCCCAAGGAGTTTATTATGTTAGCTTCTACAGTGGCAGGGCTGGAGTAGGCACTGATAGCTTTTTCGATGATCTTGTGATTACATGTCGTGGTTGGGAACGTGCTTACGAAACCTTGTTTCTCGATTCTTATGGCCTTACCCTTCTTCGTGAATATCGGGACTCATTTCTAACAAAAACCCTCGAAGGGAGATTATACACAACCCTTCTTTATCAGAATTCAAAAGAGGCTCTGGATGTGTTACTTGACAACCCAGAATTGATGCAAGAAGCCAAGAATCTGATCCAAGTTAACAGAGGTGCTGTTGAAGCTGTCCTGGATGGCAACGAAGGCACCATCCACAATACGGAGGCAATTGTGATTTTCTTGAGCAACTTCGCAAGCAAGGCGCCTGCCGATCTAAAGTTTCTAACTATCGCTGTGAAAGAGAAAATGCTCACGAAGCAAGAGCAGGGTGAGAAATTCTTAGGCTTTTGGCTGCATTAATTTTCGGAGGTTCTTCTAACTGATAAGGCAGGGTCACAGTAGCCCTGCCTTGTTGTTGAACACTCAAAATTTTCCACTACCTATCGGACATTCCTAGATTAAGAGCTAATTATATTGTACTTAGCCTCGACGGCCCCTTATAGAGGTCACCCATTAAAGGGCGAGTCAAGGAAAAAACACCTCTCCCTAAAAAAATACTCTTTCTTGCTTGGCTCCAACCTCCGCATCAGCACGGCCTTGTTTTACCCTCCGGTTCACACCCGTTACTTCTTACGGCTCGGTTCTCGGTCAGCTTATACTGATCCGCACCAGTCACCCATCGGGATCAAGGCTGATGTGCTGTTGACTTCCTGATTAAATGGGCTAAGCTTTTCTGATTATTTGAGATCATTTTGAAGATCGTCAGTTTGTTTGGACTGTTTAGGGAGGAGATCGAGTATTTGTTGTTCAAAGCAAAGTGAATAGAGGGACTTTGTTGGCGAAATTGACCAATTAAACCCCTTCCTGCTGAGAATCTTAGAAACTGATGAAGTCGTTATCCCTAATTGTCTTCCTGTCTCCGCCAACAGTATGCCCAGTTCCTTCACTAAGGGTGCCAGGGGCATCTAACCGGGCTTGACGTGGCATTTTGGACCAACCTCGTTCCAGGGATCTTTTTCAATAACATACCTAATGTCAATTCATAAGTCAAGCTAACCAACAACGTCCCTCCGTCCCTCAGGGATTACCCTTGTTCCTAAAATCAAAATAACTAATTGATTTTGTTGTTTATTTAACGAGCTTCGTGTTTACTTTCTTTTACTGGATTTCACGCAAATTTTATCTTGAGGGGGTAGTGGGCCACGCCCGTGCGGGTTCAAGTCCCGCCTTCGGCACCATAATAAAAACAAATAGTTATCCGAATAAGCCCTTACCAGTAGTAAGGGCTTATTTTTTGGCTTTGGACTCGCCATGGAACCGACCAAGGTCAAGCGGGTCGAATTGGGTGGATTGGCCCAAGGCCATAGGCTCAAAACAAAGAAAAAGCCTCCAGATAGAATTTACTTCCTGGGCTTCACCCTCCATTGCACACGGAATCTCAAGGGCAATCTTAGGGTAGAGGAATGCGAACCGAGAAGTGGGGGGTGCAGCACAGCCTGGTACGACTGCGCTACTTGATGCGGAAAGTGCGGCACTTGCCCTATTTTCTCGTGGCACATAGCTGAACAGCAGTAGGGACGCGGACAAGCTTCAGATGCTTCCGAAGTCACATTTCCCCAAAAAAATGTTGACAAACTACATGCAACATGTTGTATACAACATGTAATGGGTGTCTTTTTAGTGACAATGAGTGAATCAAGATAGGGGCATGTCCTCATGACCGTGTATGAGAAAATAATGCCAAGATTGGAGCGCCCAAGTGCCCTTCAGGATAATCTCTACGACATTATCCGTCAGCTAATTATCGAGGCAAGAATAGAGCCTGGAGAACGAATCAATATCGAAGCAATATCAAAAAGCTTGAGGGTAAGCAGAACGCCGGTTCGTGAGGTTCTTAAACGTTTTCAGAGCCAGAACCTGGTACGATTTGTTCCGGGGACCGGTCCGGTTGTTGAAGAAATTAGCCTTAAGGAGATACGAGATGCATATAATATCCGCCTGGTTTTGGAGAACCTGACATTGCGGGAAGCCATCAAAAACATTAAAGATACTGACTATGGAAAGCTAGAAAAAATTATTGCGGACACCCGAGTAATGATCAGCAAAGGCGACTCCCAAAAAATCGCGGACCTCAACGAGCAATTTCATTTCACCATATATGGTCTTGCCACAAATCGTTTGCTGCAGAAATATATGGCAGACATCTTTACCAAAATTGAAAGGTGTACAAATTTGCTTTCTCGGGAAGACAGATTTGTCATGGTTGCTACGGACGACCATGAATTGATTCTTGCTCATCTGAAAAATAGGGACCTCGCAGGTGCTAAGCGCGCGATCAAAAAACACATAAGCTTTAGTTACAAGAATCTCAGCAAGATCTTGAAGGCTCGATATTCCTCTTGGCTAAGAGACAACACGGCAGGGCGGATTTGATATGGGGTGTAGATTCAATATCATGCTCTGTATTGGCGGCAGTCAGATCGTATTCGCGCTTGTAGACCCGAAGAGACTATGGAGGTTTTTATGAGAAGAGGCAGTGAAACAGCTTTCAGGACTGTTTGTCAGGAGTGTTACATGGGAGACGGGGTACTTGTATACGTGAAGGATGGCAGAGTCACAAAAATCTTGGGAGATCCCGAATCGGCTGTTACGCAGGGAGATCACATATGTTCAAAATGTCGGAACGTTATTGAAGGGACACTATATCACCCTGACCGACTTAAATATCCGCAAAAAAGGGTTGGGGAGAGAGGAGAGGGTAGATGGAAGCGGATTTCCTGGGAAGAAGGTATTGATGAAATCAGCGACAAAATTTTGAGCATAAGGCAACAGTATGGACCTCTCACGTTTGCTGCCTCAGTTGACGGTTGGCACTATACACTTTGCTGTATGCTCATGAGAGCCCTTGGCAGCCCCAATCTGCTCAAGAGTATGGAGCATTGCGAAGGGCCGGGTCGCGTCATGGACCTGGCTACGGTGGGGGACATATTTACGCAGTTTGGGCATGGCCCCGACACCAGAGAGAGCAAGTGTATTATCATTTGGGGCCAAAATCCCCCGGAGACGCATCTTCCTCAATGGGGGTGGATACAAGAAGCCAGAAGAAACGGCGCCATGCTTATCACGATTGATCCTCGCCGAATATTGTGCGCGCAAGAATCAGACTTATGGCTCCAGGTCAGACCGGGGTCTGATGCTGCTTTAGCGCTCGGCATGATAAAGGTGATTATTGAGGAAGAGATTTATGATAAAGATTTTGTTCACAAATGGTGCCACGGTTTTGAACAACTCAAGGACCACATAAGAAATTATCCCTTGGATAGAGTAGCAAAGTTGTCCTGGGTACGAACCGAGGACATCCGGAAAGCTGCCCGATTATATGCCAGTGTTAAGCCCGCATGTCTGGTAAGTGGAATTGGGGTCATGCAAGGCTTCGGTTCGACTGCAACAGCACATGCGCATTCAATTCTCGTCACCATCACCGGAAACCTCGATGTCAAAGGCGGCAACCTATTGTCCGGAGAACGCAAGCCCCCTGGATTTTTGACGGCCTATGAGTTTCTTAAACCCACCCATCCTGAACATTTGTTGCCGGTCGAAATCGAAGAAAAAAGGATCGGGTACAAGGAATTTCCATTATGGTCCGGAGAAAAAGCTCCAATCAGTGCGTGCCACAATGAACTCACAATAAATGCCATGCTTACGGGAAAACCATATCCCATTAAAGTCTTAATCAATCACGGTACGAATCTTTTAACCCAGTTCCCTAATGCAAAAAGTGTCTACAGAGCCCTAACTCAGTTGGAATTAAGCGTTCATTTTAATTACATGATGACTCCCACTGCGGCGATCTCCGACTTCGTTTTGCCAGCCGCCCATTGGTTGGAAAGGGATGAGATTCCTCTTATTGCGGGCCTTTGGCAGCCGGTTATAGAACCTAGAATTAAGATTGTCGAGCCCTGGGGCGAATCCAGAAATGAGCAGCAGGTCATACTAGATATTTACTGGAAATTAATTGAAAAAGGTTTCAGCCCTCAAAAGGGAAGGACGGGCGCAGATTTCATTCAGTGGAGAACCATCCCTGAATTCATTGACTATACCTTGAAGGGTATTGGCATCACCTGGGAGGAACTGAAAAAAGCTCATGCTTTTGAATACCCTGCAAAGCCCTATAGACTCTATGACGATCCCTCCTTCAGGTTTAAGACTCGAAGCGGAAAGGTTGAGCTCTATTCCACTGCGCTGGAAGCTATCGGCAAAGATCCTTTACCGGTTTTCAGAGAGCCCCCGGAATCTCCCTTGTCAACTCCCGGCCTTGCCGTAGAGTTTCCGTTGATACTTATGGAGGCTAGGGTAAGAGGAGGGGTTTTCATGCATTCCAGTAATCGTTGGGCTGGATGGGCCAGGAAGGTCCACCCCTTCCCCCAGATGGACATTCACCCGGATACTGCAAAGTCGTTGGATATTGCCGAGGGGGATTGGGTCTGGATTGAAAATGTACGAGGCGGAATCATGCACAAGGCAAGGGTTACTAACGGTATAGATCCTAGGGTCGTCAATTGCGAACCCGGATGGTGGTACCCTGAGCAAGAGAGCCCCGGTTACGGTATATGGGATTCAAACGTTGGCTTGCTCTGTTCGATGGATGGCCCTTATGATCCTGTACAAGGGACATGTACGCTGAGGAACATGCTATGCAAGGTGTACAAGGTCAACGATGACGACTTGCCGGACGAAACAAGATTGGCCGCATATCTCAAGAGGTTAAGTAAGCGACAGGCATGATCAATCCAGGTACCGCGATGCACGTGATATCTGTCCTTTGAAAACCGCTGCGGGGTGGTATCATGAAAACGGAAAAGAATAAGCATGCGGTTCTAACGTAGGAGCTTGTCGTTCATGAATTGCGCAAGACCAAGCCCGCTTGAAAATCCGTCGTACGGGGCTGGCTCGCAATTCGCGTAGCAGTTCATACCCAGCCGGCAGCCGGTGAATCCCAAATTGAAAGGCACGCTACCGTGACTGGGTAAGGGTCCGCGCGCGAGCGCGCCCAATCCGTGCCCTAGAAACCCCAGATTTAGGATCTATAAGCACTTACAGGAATGAGCAGAAAGGAGGTGAAGAACAACAGCAGCCTTGGTTCAAATCAAATGAAAATGTGAATGTGAGAAGCGGAGACTCGCTTTTCAGAAACAGAAACCATCACTATCTGAATATCGAGATTAGGCAAGTAAAGGAAAGCGATGTATCATGACCTCGGCTGAGGTGAAGGCAGATGTTGTTAGAGCTGCCTTAGAAGACTTAGAAGACTAAAGGAGGGGGAATATGAAAAAGACGCTTTTTTTGATGTTCACAGGATTGATCGCACTGACCCTTTTTTTGTTTGATGCACCTCCAGTGACTGCGGGTGCAGCGCAAATAAAACTGAGGTATGCCAATTTCCCACCGGCTCCTACATTCCCCTGCGTTCAGATGGAGAGATGGGCAAAGGAAGTGCAAAAGCGCACCAACGGAAAAGTTGTTGTAGAAACCTATCCCGGAGGAACTCTCCTCAATTCATCCAATATGTTTGACGGGGTACTTAGCGGTATGGCAGACATAGGGTGCTCGTGCCCCGCCTACGAGCCTGGTCGGTTTCCACTTATTGCGGGAATAATCCAGCCCGTAGGCTTCAAAACCTGCAAGGTGTCAAGCCGCGCTTTATGGACTTTGACTCAGGAGTTTAAGCCTCAATCATTAAAAGATTTCAAAATCGTAACCATGTTTACCTCCGCTCCGTCTTACCTGGCAACAAAAAAGCCGGTGCGGTCCCTTGAAGACCTGTCCGGTTTGGAGTTGAGGGCTGCAGGGAACATGGTGGAAACCCTTAAGGCAATGGGTGCGGCGCCCGTAGGCATGCCCATGTCCGCATTGCCTGAGGCGCTTCAAAAAGGCGTGGTCAAAGGCTATGCCGCTTCCAAGGAAGTCCTCCTGGATTTCAAATTCGCGGAGATCGTCAAGTACGTCACAGATTATTCTCTTGGCACGGTCTCCTTTGCCGTCCTAATGAACAAAGCCAAATGGAATTCCTTGCCTGAGGATGTACAAAAGGTGATCGACGATCTGGGTGAAGAACAGGCAATTTGGGTTGGGGAATATATGGATAAGCACGTTGCTGAGGCCGTTGCTTGGGCAAAGAAAGATCAAGGTCTCGAAGTCATAACCATATCGGAAAAAGAGAAGCTGAGGTGGGATAATCGCCTGGAGTCTGTTGTTAAAGCCTATTTGGAGGATACCAAGGCTCGAGGGTTACCCGGAAAGGCTTTTTTGGACAGGTTATATGAATTGAAAGCTCAGTACGAAAAGGAATAAAACAAATGTGCGGTCGGCTTTTCAAGAGGAGTTACTACGTACTCCCCTGAAAAGATGCCCCATGCTTTACCGGAAAGTATTCATGGACCGTTGACCTAATGACCAGGTTGTCGGCCCATTGTTAAAGCCTGCCCCCGGGCTTTGGGGGGCCGTCAAGCGGCTGGCATAAGATCTCCTTCACATTGACGGGAGATCTTATGCAAGGCATAGCGAGATCAAAATGGATTACATTGAAAAGTTTGTTGTCGCCATAAACAGGTGGGTAAGCTACCTGGCCGGTGGTGCGCTCGCAGCAATGGTGCTTGTTACGGTAGTCAATGTCATTCTCCGCCAAGTTTATGTTCCTTTTGCCGGCTGCGTTGAGGTTGTTACCTATCTTGGCGTTATCGTTGTGGGCTTCTCGCTGGGCTACACGCAGCTTCGCGGAGCCCACATAGCAATTGATATACTCGCCGGCAAATTCTCCCGGAAGACTCAGGTAGTCCTCGATGCAATTAAGCAGTTGATGGGAATGTCCCTGTTCGGCGTTATCGCCTGGCGGACGGCACTGTATGCTGCCCACTTAAAAGATATCGGTTCTCTGTCAGAGACTCTGAAAATCATCTTCTATCCGGTTACTTATTGCCTGGCCTTCGGGTGTGCGTGTCTCGCCTTGCTCCTTTTTGTATATTCACTGAAAGCCGTATTAAGGGTGTTTAATAAATGAGTTCAGTCCTCGTAGCACTCATTGGCATTGCAGTCCTGCTGATTGTTATGTTTCTTGTGCAAGTCCCGGTTGGATTTGCTATGATTTTGGTAGGCGCCCTGGGCATCTGGTACATGCTCTCGGGTGATGCGGCATTTCATATATTGGGTACGGATATTTGGCTTCGCTTTTCTTCTTACGGGCTTACAGTTATTCCTCTTTTTACTTTCATGGGCTTTATCGCCTTCAATTCAGGTCTAGGTGAACGGCTTTATCTGGCGCTCTACAGATGGATCGGTCACTGGCGAGGGGGCCTGGCGATTGCCACAATAGGCGCCGACGAACTTTTTGCCGCCATCTGCGGGTCCAACACTGCTACTGTGTCGACCATGGGCAGTGTAGCTTTGCCCCAGATGAAGAAATACAATTATGACCCCATCCTGAGTTCCGGGGCTGTTGCTACGGGCGGAACGCTCGGCGTGGTGATGCCCCCCAGTGTCGTTCTCATTGTGATAGGTCTGCAGACGGAACAATCCATCGTTCAGCTCTTTCTGGCAGGTATTTTCCCTGCCCTGCTTCTGGGGGGCTTATTCATTCTTACCATCTTCCTCCTCTGCAGGCAAAACCCCTATTTGGGTCCGGCAGGCCCGAAAGCAACCTTCAAGGAGAAGATGGTATCTCTAGGTGGTGTCATTGAGGCCATAGGACTGTTTGTCCTGGTGATTGGGGGCCTTTATTTGGGCTGGTTTACGCCGACCGAAGCGGGTGCCGTGGGGTCTTTTGCTATTTTTCTTTCGGCAGTTGCAAGGAAAAGACTTAGCTGGAAGGGTCTCGTTGACTCCATCATGGATTCTTTATGGGTGTCATGTTTCGTGTTTGTACTTATTACAGGGGCGACGATTTTCGGCCGGTTTCTCACGGTCACGCGATTACCTTTCTTAGTTGCCGATTGGGCATCGGCCTTGCCTGTGCCGCCCCTGGCCATCTTAACAATTGTTTTGATTATTTACCTTATAGGCGGTTGTTTTATGGATGCACTGGGATTCCTGGTTCTCACGATTCCCATCTTTTTTCCTCTTGGTTTGGCTCTTGGATACAATCCTATATGGTATTCCATCATCCTGACAATGGTCACTACCATGGGGGCGATCACCCCCCCCGTGGGGGTAAATCTATATATCGTTAAGGCACTGAATCCGGAGGTGAGTCTGAGCACAATTTTCAGGAGTGTACTCTTCTTTCTGGCAGCTTGCGCGGTCAGCATTGGTATCCTGATGCTTTTTCCTCAAATCGCCCTATTCATACCGGGACTCATACAATAGGTGCGATTTGAATTGTTGGTGAGGTCAGCGAAGCGGCAATACCGGATATGGGCAAGATTTAAGCTAAGCGGCAGGGTGAATCAGAAGGGCAAAAGCGTTACGGCCCAGTTCAAAGCCCGTTCCTCTTCTTAGCTCTGGAACATGACATGCGATAAACGAAAAGGGTGGGGAGAGTCTTGATATGGAAGAGTATTCAAAATACTGGAATGAACGAATGGAAACCCTGGCACCCGAAGAGTTCCGCGAAGTACAGGAAAAGGCGCTGTTAAGGCAGCTTAAATACGTGAACGAGAATTCAGCCTTTTACCGCGAAAAATTCCAAGAATCGGGCGTGGATATCAACGATATCAAAAGCCTGGAGGACTTGGCCAGGCTTCCCTTCACAGAGAAGACCGAACTTCGTGACAGCCAGCTTACCAGCCCGCCGTTGGGAAAACATGTCGCAACCCCCATGACCAGAGTCAAGAGAATATACTCAACAAGCGGAACCACGGGTCGGCCGACCTTCATCGGGCTTACCGGGCACGACGTAGACATTTGGACCGAGGCCGCTTGCAGAGCGTTTTGGACCTGCGGCCTTAGGCCCAACAGCATTGTGCCCCTTGTGGTCGCTCCTTTTTTGATCGCCGCCTCCTATGCAGATGCCCTCCAAAAAATCGGAACGGTGGTCCCCATAGGCGTTGGAGCCACGGACCGAATTGTCGGGGCCTTCCAGTACATTGGGGCCAACGCCCTCCTCTCAACGTCATCATATCCATTGCATTTTGCCGATTCGCTCCAAAAGAGAGGGATCGATCCGAAGACCCTGGGGATTAAGGTAATCATGGCCGGTGGCGAGCCAGGCGCAGCCATTCCTTCGTTACGCCGGGAGGTCGAAGAAACCTTTAACTGCATATTTCTTGAGATGATGGGAAACGGGGACATGTGCGGCGAAATGTGGGCGGAATGTGAATTCAAGAAAGGAATGCACTTCATTGCACAGGGCATTGTCCATCCTGAAATCATCGATCCCGATACAGGGGAGGTCTTGGAGATCAAAGAAGGGACCCGTGGCGAGCTGGTTTACACCTCTCTTGACCGGGAATGCATTCCGCTCGTACGGTTCAGAACGCGCGACCATGTGGGAGTGACCCAGACCGTTTGCGAATGCGGGCGAACAGGCTTCAGCGTCCGCGTTTTTGGAAGAACGGACGATATGATCATTGTCAATGGCGTCAACGTGTATCCCGGAGCTGTTCGGGACGTCGTAGCCGGTTTTGCGCCAAAAGTAACTGGTGTCATGGAGATTCAGTTGTACAAGCCTCCTCCGGAGGGATGGGAACCACCCATTCATATAAAGGTGGAATACCAAGTGGATCCTTCCGAAATGGCCTCCCTCAAGAAAGAAATCGAATCGCGCATCAGGGAAAAACTCATTTTTCGCTCTAACGTGGAACTTGTCCCAGCAGGGAGCCTGCCCCGATACGAATATAAGGCCAGGCTTGTCAAAAAACTTTATGAGGAGAAAAAGGAGTGAGTGGGGGTTTTCCGCGCCAGCATGAAAAGCGAAACGTATACCCATGATGTGGGAGGCAGCCATTACTGCAAACGCAGGCTCAATCCGTGAAAACCTTAACAGAGCCCGAGTGTCTGGGAGTGCTTTCTCCGAAAATCAAGAGCGATGTTGTATAGATACGCCCCTCTTCACTGTCAACCACGACCTCTACGGCCAAATGCGAGCTCCTCTCCGGGAGATGCGCCAAGATTCCAAGTAGTTCTTTTAACTCCATCCTTCCACCTCCTTACATAAAAGAAGGTCAGGCGAAAAGCAAAACGCCTTGACCTTCCGATCTTCCTCCGCCAGACGACGCCAAATTCTTATCTTGCCGCGGCATAACGCAGATTCGCCATGCTTCGAAACGCGCACACATGCTATTGCAGTATCTGAGCGGAGATTCTCACAAGTCATGCGTGTCAGACCGCTGTCAGCTCCGGCCTATGTGGGAAGTGAATCGTATTATGGTCTCGTGTGGCTGTTGCAGCGGGAGGAAAGGGAGCGGATTTTTCAAACCAGCAAATTTGCCGAGAGAACAAGGACCGGGGCCCTGCTCAACCTGGAGCGCACGCTGTGGTCGCCATGGGCATCAATCATCTGGACCTCTGTCAGATCCATGAAGTCAGAACTCAGGAGGACCTCGATGTCATCAGCGGCCCCGGGGGGTCCCTGGAGGCCTTCGTGGAGGCTAAAGCTGCCGGGAAGGCTCGTTTTATCGGCCTAACGAGTCATAATGACCCGGTCATCCTGACGCGCGCCGTGAAGGAATGGCGCATATAAGCGGGACGTCTATGCTTTTATGCGATTTTCTGCTATAAGCTCAAGTTGCTTCTCTCTTGCTATTTTTTCTCCCCTTTTCGATGAACGACTCACCGACGGTTGCCCTATCTTGAGCCTGGCCGCAATTTCAATCGTGCTCATCCCAAGTTTTCGATGCGCCCAAAAACATAGCAGAGATCGCGATGCCACCGTTCGCGGGGATTTGCCGAAGGCCGTTACCTCCTCAGGACTCATCCCCATCACTTCGGCTACCCTCAGAACCGCCGTTCGATGCCTCTAATGATCACATGGTGCAGCGCGCCTGGGGCCTGTCTGCGGGCGGACACGCACAGGCAGGCGTTTATTCTCTCTTGCCGTGGCATAACTGCACTCTAATTATATCTAACCCCCAAGGTAAAGCATAAAAGCATAGTTGTCCCCATTTACAGCCAGCATCGCTTATCAGGCATTTGCAAGACGGCCCTTCGGCTGAGGGACGGGTCTACCAAGTCTTGTGGCAGTTTCGATCCACTCCTCGATAATTTGCTGTGCATTGCCGAGAGCCTCCTGGTAGGCCTTGCCATCGGCCATGCATCCGGGGAGTTCCGGCACCTCGGCCACGTAGGCATTGTCTTCAAGACTCCAAAAAATGATGATTTCGTATTTCTTATCCATCGTCAGCCTTGAGGCGTTGAGGGTGACGCACCTGTGCAGAACCCGAAGTCGCCTCCGATGCTTGGCCGGCGGAAGCCAATTCCTTCCTTTTCGCGAGAGGTGTATCAACGATAAGCTCAGCGGCGCGCGGCTTTTTTGTGCGTCCGCTGGAACGACCGATTGGTCTGGACGATCCTTTCATATAGCGTCTCCGGTGCCAAGGCGGCTCCGTTCGGCCATCCGATAGTACCTCCCTCTAGCTTCGCCTTGGAAAAAAGCGCCTTGTCCTTCAGGGCCTCAAAAACAGGACCGCGGGACAGGTAGTACGAAAAGTCAATTTCTCCCTCAACGCCGTCATCGAATTGGATATAATAGACGTATCGCCCACGGTATTCAATCTTGGTCATGTCATTTATGTCCGACATAGTTCGCCTTATTTCGGCGGAAAAAGTTTTGCAGGAGCTACCCTGTGCCCCAAACCTGGTCAATTTATTCTAGCAAAAAGACCCCTCCTTTGCAAAATGTGGCAAGGCCCTTTTCCTTAATCCCTCCAAGATCCCTTGACTTTTGAACTTCTTGGATTATTATCCGGTTGGATATGGGTTGCAAAATAAGGTAAAATACTGGCAACTCCTGGAGGGTTGAATCCAATAAAATCAATTCGTTAAGGCAGCCTGAACGAGTCCGCCCTTCGGCACCATGACCTTTTTTGTATCAGGTAGGGGGAACCAGTCAAAGGGTGCGTGTCTTGGCTGGGGTTCAGACCCGAGGGAGGAGCGAAATTGGACTCTTTCGGGTTTTTTTGTCTGAGGTAGATTACAAGTGAGGATCATCTTTTTTGCAGGTAAAGGAGGAGTCGGAAAGACGAGCGTGGCGGCTGCCACCGGGATCCGGACGGCTGAAATGGGGCACAGGACGGTGATCATGTCCTTGGACGTGGCCCATAGCCTCTCAGATATCTTTGATCGCAATACCCCGCTCCTTGATCAAAACAAGGGAAGACCTGTCAAGGTCACCAATAATCTGTGGATTCAGGAACTGGACATACAAGAGGAGGTGGAAAAGAACTGGGGGGATATACACAAGTACATCTCCACCCTGCTCAATACAACGGGCCTGGACGAGATACTGGCCGAAGAGCTTGCCATCTTACCCGGCATGGAAGAGGTAAGCCTGCTCCTCTATATCAATCGTTATGTCAAGAAAAAGAGATTTGATGTCATAATACTAGATTGTGCTCCCACCGGAGAGTCCCTCAGGTTTATCAGTATTCCAACTGCCCTGGAGTGGTATATCAAGAAGCTCTTCAAGGTAGAAAGGGCGATCGCCAGATACGCTCGGCCAATAGCCAAGAAGCTCTACGATGTACCCCTTCCAGGTAATGAGTACTTTGACGCCATTGAATATCTCTTTGAGCGCTTGAGGGGTGTGGGCGAGGTCCTGGTTGACCCCAAGACCACAACCGTACGGCTTATCGCCAATCCCGAGAAGATCGTACTGAAAGAGACCCAGCGGGCATTCATGTATTTTTGCCTGTACAAGATGAGTATCGACGGGATAATTATGAACAGGATTATCCCGGATGACGTGAAGGATGCATATTTTAAGGGCTGGAGGGATATCCAACGGGGATATATGGAGAGGGCAGAGGAATATTTCAGCCCTGTTCCCATCTTCCCTGTAAACCTCTTCAGATCCGAGGTGGTCGGTTATGACAGCCTCAAGGCATTATCAGGGCAGATATATGGCGGGAGAAATCCCTTGGATAGGTTTTTTGAAGGAGAGCCATATAATATAGTCAAGAGAAACGGGGAATACCGGCTTATGATGAAACTTCCTTTTGTTGCCAAACAAGATGTCGAACTCAGCAGGGTATCCGACGAGTTGATTGTTCGGGTGGGAGGTTTTAAGAGACACCTGTTACTTCCTAGACAGGTGGCTGCCTCAAAGTCGGTCAAGGCCAGGCTTGATGGCCAGCATCTGTGTATCCACTTTAGAGGAGATGATTATGCCCAAGGAGAGAAATGAGAAAGAGATGGCATATTGCCCGGTGGGGAGGTTCTTCCTGGACCTGGAAAAGGCCTCGGGAAAAAGGTCCAAGTTCTTTGATCATCTCACCGAGTCCCGCATTGAATTTCTGAAGGCGATCCGATCGCTGGTTGATGACAGAATAGGGGAGCTCGAAAAGAAGGGGGCACCCAAGGGTGAAAAGAGGGTGAAAAAGATCAAGGTAGAGTGACCAAGACCGAGGCCCTTGCAGTCCACCTTTGCACGGGAACGGCCCGGGTGCTGGAGGGCAAGATCTGACTGACAGGAGAATGGACTAATTGGATTTCACGGCAATCAAGGGCTTCAAGGATGTCCTGCCCGGTGAGGCGGGAAACTGGCAGATCCTTGAGTCAACGGCACGCAGGGTCTTTTTCTCCTTTGGCTTTCAGGAGATCAAGACACCCATTCTTGAGTGGACCGAGCTGTTCACCCGGGGCATCGGGCAGGAGACCGATATCGTCTCAAAGGAGATGTACTCCTTTAAGGATAGTAAGGGCAAGGGCCTGACCCTCAGGCCTGAGGCAACGGCCTCGGTGGTAAGGGCCTATATCCAGCACCGGCTATACCAGAGGGCCCCTATACAGAAGCTTTTTACCATCGGGCCGATGTTCAGGCACGAGCGACCCCAAAAGGGGAGATTCAGGCAGTTCCATCAGATAAATGCCGAGCTGTTTGGTGACCCGGGCCCCGGGTGTGATGCTGAGGTAATAGTCATGGCCATGGAGATCTTTGACCTCCTCGGATTCAGCGACCTCAGGCTTAACCTCAACTCCCTCGGGTGCACCGAGTGCAGGCCCGGATTCAGGGAGGAACTCAGAGATTATCTCAGGGATAAGACGGATTTTCTTTGCTCAGACTGCGAGAGGAGAGTAGAGGTCAATCCCCTGAGGGTCTTTGACTGCAAGGTCGAGGAGTGCAATGAGGTGGCCTCGGGAGCTCCTTCCGTACTCCAATTCCTTTGCGACACATGCAAAGACCATTTCCAATCTGTCCAGGGTTATCTTGAGAGACTTGGCATACCCTTTGTCCTTAACCACCGACTTGTAAGAGGACTTGATTATTATAACAGAACCACGTTTGAGATTCAGACCGATCGCCTGGGCGCACAGAATGCAGTCGCAGGGGGTGGCCGATATGATGGGCTAGTGAAACTACTCGGGGGACCCGACCATCCTGCTATCGGCTTTGCAATGGGTATAGAGAGGATTGTTTCGCTTCTCTCTGAAGATAAAGAGACTGTGAACCCCAATCCCGATCTCTTTATTGCCACCCTGGGGGAGAACGCGGAAAAGGCCTGTTTTAATTGGGCCCACGAGCTGAGGAAGGCCGGCCTGTGGGTAGAAACGGACTATGGGTCCAAGGGCCTGAAGGCCAAGATGAAGAAGGCTGATCGGCTGGGTGCAAGAAAGGTCCTTATTGTCGGAGAGGACGAACTGGCATCAGGGAGCTCACTTCTGAGGGATATGTACACCAAGGTTCAAGAGGAAGTGAGTCTTAAGGACATCGTAAAAAACCTTATTCAGGCGATAGGGTTAGATGGAAGAGAGGCCGGGGTTTAAGGTAAATACACTGGGAGGGTGGAGGAGAACCCACGACTGCGGCAGTCTCAGGCCAGAGGACGTCGGCCGCGAGGCCATCCTCATGGGATGGGTAAACAGCAGGCGCGATTTGGGGAACCTCATCTTTATCGACCTCCGGGATAGGGAGGGGCTCACCCAGGTCGTATTCGATCCCCAGGTGGAGATGGAGAGCCATAGGAGGGCCCATGTCCTGAGAAATGAGTGGGTCCTAGCCGTAAAGGGCACGGTCGCCCATCGCCTGGAGGGGCAAGAAAACCCGAATCTCCCCACCGGCGCCATTGAGCTGAGGGCCTCTGAAATCAAGATCCTAAATGAGACCGAAATACCTCCCTTCCAGGTGGATGGGGCCGTGGACGCCTCAGAGACCCTCAGACTCAGGTACCGGTACCTGGAGCTGCGGAGGCCCCAGGCCTTAAGCGTCCTGCGGAAACGCCATAAGATAGCCTCCTCTGTAAGACAATATCTGGACAGCCAGGGATTTATCGAGGTCGAGACCCCGTTTCTGACCAAGAGCACCCCAGAGGGGGCCAGGGACTACCTGGTGCCAAGCAGGGTCAGCAGGGGTCACTTCTATGCCCTGCCCCAGTCGCCCCAGCTCTTCAAGCAGATCCTCATGATTGCCGGCCTTGACCGGTATTATCAGATTGTCCGGTGCTTCCGGGATGAGGACCTGAGGGCGGACCGCCAGCCCGAATTTACCCAGGTGGACCTGGAGATGGCCTTTGTGGAGGAGGATGCGGTCATGGGAGTGATAGAAGGCATGATGATCCACATCTTCAAGGAGGTACTGGGCCGCGAGGTCCCGGTACCCATCGAGCGCATCGAATACCATGATGCCATGGAAAGGTTTGGGACAGACAGACCGGACACAAGATTTGGCATGGAACTCACAGACATTACCGAGATGGCTGCCAGGTCAGATTTCCAGGTCTTCAAAGAGGTCATCGGCAAGGGTGGGGTGGTCAAAGGGATGAGGGTCGAGGGAGGGTCGAATTCCCTTTCAAGGAAGACACTGGATGAGCTCTCTCAGGTGGTGCTTGACAGTGGCGCCAGGGCATTGAGCTGGGTCAAGGTGAAGGAAGAGGGGTGGCAGTCTTCTCTCAGCAAGTTCTTTAAAGAGGATGATAGGCGGGCGATTAACCATGGGATGGATGCCCGTGAGGACGACCTCATCCTGATTCTGGCGGAAAGGCCCAAGATCGTGAACGAGGCCCTAGGAAGGCTAAGGCTGGAGGTGGCAAGGCGCCTGGGTCTGATCCCAGATGACCATTACGACTTTGTGTGGATTACCAAGTTTCCACTCCTGGAGTATAACGAGGCAGAGGGACGCCTCGAGGCCGTTCACCACCCCTTCACTTCCCCACTTGAGGAAGACCTCCCGCTCCTCGACCGTGAACCCGAAAGGGTGAGGGCCAGATCCTACGACCTGGTCCTGAACGGTGCAGAAATCGGGGGGGGAAGCATCAGGATCCATGACCTCTCGGTTCAGCAAAAGATGTTCAATACCCTGGGGATCTCAACCGAAGAGGCCCAGATGAAGTTCGGGTTTCTATTGGAGGCCTTAAGATACGGGGCCCCTCCCCATGGGGGAGTGGCATTAGGCTTCGATCGCCTGGTGGCCATAATGGCGGGGGTCAGTTCTATCCGGGAGACCATCGCCTTCCCCAAGACAACGAGTGCCACCTGCCCGCTGACTGATGCCCCCTCACGGGTGAATGAGGCCCAGCTTGAAGAGTTAGGACTCAGGCTCGCCAAGGACATTAAACCGCAGATTTGATAACCCCTGAAACCCGAAACCAGAACCATGGAGCCTTTCGGAAATTCCAAATCACAAATTCCAAATAACAAACAAATCACAATGACCAAAATTCAAAACTCCAAACAACAACCTGAAAAATTGCTTATTGAGGGGTAAACACGATGAAAACGAAAATTTCTTTGGCTGGATGCTTTCCTCCTATCCCAACACCCTTTGACTCTCGTGGCATGGTGGATCATGATCAGTTGGCCTTCAATCTCGAGAAGTGGCAGAAGACCCCCCTTAGGGGCTTCGTTGTCCTGGGATCGAATGGTGAAGCCGTTCTGCTGAAGGCCGAGGAGAGGATAGAGACCTGGAAGACGGCAGGCCAGGCCATAGACTCTGATCACCTCTTTATTGCAGGGACGGGCTGTGAGTCTACCTTAGAAACCCTGGAACTGACGGAAAAGGCAGCCCTTCTGGGGGCAGCTGGCGCCATGATCGTCACCCCGCACTATTACAAGGCCAGGATGGACCATAAGGCCATGATCAACCATTATACCACACTGGCTGATCGCTCCCCTATCCCGGTCATCCTCTATAACGTCCCTGCATTCACGGGGATCGACCTGACAGCAGAGATTATCATAGAACTCTCGGCTCACCCCAATATCATAGGACTCAAGGAGAGTTCCGGAAACGTGGTAAAGATCGGTCAGATAGTGGAAAATGCCAGCGATTCCTTTCAGGTATTGGCAGGTTCAGGGAGCTTTTTCCTTCCGGCCCTCGCGGTAGGGGCCGCAGGGTGTGTAGCTGCCCTGGCGGCAGTTGCCCCTCATCCCCTGGCTGAGCTCCTGGAGGGCTATCACGGCGGGGAAATGAAGAAGGCCAGGGAAATCCAGCTTCGAGTTATCGCCCCAAATGCCGCTGTAACCACCCGGTTTGGCGTTCCAGGGCTTAAGGCCGCCCTGGACCTTATCGGCCTCTATGGGGGGCCGGTCAGGTCTCCCTTGATGGACCTGACCCAGCACCAACGAGAGGAGATTGGTGCGATATTGAGGAAGGCTGGTATATCAGTGAGCTCATGAAAGGCGTGACGAGGTTAAGGTCTTAGGCAAAGGAGGACTCCATGTTCCGGACCGAATTGTGCGATCTGTTGGGGATTGAATATCCCATCCTTCAGGGCGGGATGGTGTGGGTGAGTTACAGCGAGCTATGCGCCGAGGTTTCCAGGGCAGGGGGCCTGGGAACCCTGGCTGGCGGCAGCATGACACCCGATGAGCTGAGAGGAGAAATCAGACTTGTCAAGGAGAAGACGACCAAGCCATTCGGAGTGAATATCCCCATTGTAAAACCCGATTCGGAAGGTCTCGTAGATGTGGCCATTGAAAAGCAGGTAGAGGTCATTTCCACCTCCGCAGGAAATCCCAAGCGATTTACCCAGAAGATCCATGATGCAGGGCTTAAGGTGATCCACGTGTCACCCAGCCCTCAACTGGCCGCCAAGGCGGCCGAGGCCGGTGTGGATGCCATAGTTGCCGAGGGTATTGAGGCCGGAGGGCACGACGGCTTTGAAGAGATCACCACCATGGTACTGGTTCCCCAGGTAGTAAAAGCGGTTGATGTCCCTGTCATTGCCGCAGGAGGTATAGCCGACTTCAGGGGTTTTGTTGCGGCACTCTCCCTGGGTGCAAAGGGGGTCCAGATCGGAACGCGGTTTGCCGCCACCCGTGAGGCCCAGGGTCACCCCGATTTCAAGAAGGCCATCCTGGATTCAGGACCTGCGGGCACCGTTATTACAGGCAGGGCCTTTGGCCCGACCCGGTGCATCAGGAACAGGCTCTCGGACAAGATACTGGATGCTGAAAGGAGGGGCGCCGGCCCGGAAGAACTCCTGAAGCTGATCGGAAGCGGGCGCTCGAGGCGTGCCACTCAAGACGGTGACGTGGAGGAGGGTACGATATACTGCGGTCAGATAGCCGGGATGATCGATGCCCTTAAGGGCGCCGGAGAGGTGATTACCGAGATCATTCAAGGCGCTGCATCGTTGGTTGAAGAGCTAGAGAAGCTGTCAGCCAAATAGATAGATGATTGACGATTGGAAATTCCAAATCACAAATTCCAAATAACAAACAAATCCCTCGTGTCAGCCTAACGTTGTTACCTTATCTGATAAAAATTAAGGA